>CAWUWX010000017.1:0-26960 GCA_963926395.1 uncultured Alphaproteobacteria bacterium | reverse complement strand
AAAGGCAGATATTTTTTTTTATCAGTCTAATATTGAAGGTGAATTAATTAATATTATTAACACTAAAGGTAAAAATTTTAATGCTATAATTATTAATCCTGCGGCTTATACCCATACGTCTCTAGCTTTATACGATTCTTTAAATAATTTAACAATTTTAAAAATTGAAGTACATATATCTAATATTTATAAAAGGGAAGAATTTAGAAAAAAATCATTGACTGCTGCTGCTTGTGATTGTGTTATTTCTGGTTTTGGTGTACAAGGTTATGCAATAGCTTTAGAATATATTCTTAATAAAAATGATTGATAAAAAATTAGAAAATAGTCTTAATTTATTAATTAAGGTTTTAAAAAAAGAAAAATTAACATCTATTAAGATATCTAATAGACTTAATACAATTGAGGTTTCAAATCAATCCAGTTCCCCTAATACTGTTAATGTAAATGATAATACAAAAAAAACTGAAATAAAGGAAATACCATTAGATACCACTTCAATAGAAACATTAGACTCGCCAATGGTTGGGATAGTATATTTATACCCTAAACCCGGATCTGCTTCTTTTATTAAGAAAGGACAAAAAATTAAAAAGGGAACTACCATTTGCTTAATCGAAGCAATGAAAACTTTTAATGAAATTAAAGCTGAAAAAGACGGTATTGTTTCAAGTATATTGGTTAAAAATTCTGAGGCTGTTGAATTTGGTCAACCATTAATTGAACTAAAATAGTTTGTTTAAGAAAATCTTAATAGCTAATAGAGGCGAGATAGCAGTTCGCATAATAAGAGCATGTAAAGAATTAGGAGTTAAAACTGTAGCAGTCCATTCAGATGTAGATACAGATGCTATGCATGTAAAGTTAGCAGATGAGAGTGTATGCATTGGAGGCTCTAATGCCGCTTCAAGCTACTTAAATATACCTAATATATTGAGCGCAATTAATATTACTGGAGCAGAAGCTGTACATCCCGGATATGGGTTTTTAAGTGAAAGTGAAAAATTTGCAGAAATTTTAGATAAATATAATGTAAAATTTATTGGACCGAGTTCAAAATCAATTCTTCAATTAGGAAATAAAAATAATGCATTAAAGCTAGCTAAAAAATATAAAATTCCAATACTTGGTTCTGGTGAAGATGGAACAATAAAAAACATAAAAGATGCAAAAGAATTTGCTAAAAAATTCAGTTACCCAATAGTTATAAAAGCTTCTTATGGTGGTGGTGGTAAGGGTATGAAAGTTTTTTACACTGATGATGAAATAGAAAAACATTTCGATAATTTGAAAATTGAGGCAAAGAATTATTTCGGCAATGATTCACTATATGGTGAAAAATTTTTATCTAACGCTAAACATATTGAATTTCAAATTGTAGCTGATCCAAAAAGAAAAATTATAAATATAATAGGTCAAAGAGACTGTTCAGTTCAAAGAAAGAACCAAAAATTAATAGAAGAAATACCTTCGGATTATGTAAAAATTAAAGAAATTAATAAAATAATTAAAAATATTGAAATTATGCTAACAGAGACTAAATATGAAGGTCTAGGTACATTGGAGTTTTTGTATCAAGATAATGAAGTTTTCTTTATAGAAATGAACACAAGGTTACAAGTAGAGCATCCCGTAACGGAAGAAGCTTTTAATTGCGATCTAGTAAAAAAACAAATTAGAATTGCATCAGGAGACAAAATCAATACAAAAGATAAACAATTAATGCATTCGATAGAATGTAGAATAAATGCAGAAAATTCAAAAAGCTTTGCACCTAGTCCTGGTAAAATTAATTATATAAATATTCCTGGTGGAAGAGGTGTAAGGGTTGATACCGCTATATATACAAATTATAAAGTTAGCCCGCACTATGATAGTTTAATCCTAAAATTAATATGTAAAGCACCTAAAAGAGAAGAGGCAATTAAAATAATGATAAGATCATTAAACGAACTTATCATTGAAGGAATAGATACAAATATAGATTTACACAAATGGATTTTAAATCAAAAAGAATTCTTAAATGGTAGTTATAGTACTAATTGGCTTGAGAAAAATATTTCTAAATTTTAATTAACACAATTAACTAGTCTTATTTCATAAATCTTATCTGAGAATTCATTTAGCTCCTCAGTTTTAGAAAAAAACCATCCAGTAAATTCAGAATTATCTAAAGCATTAGTAATTTTTATTAAAGCTATCTGATCAACATATTTTTCAAAATCATGCAACTGACATGAAATAATATTAAAATTTAAACTTCTAAAATAGGAATTATTAGAAATAAATAAATTATATTTTGTTGAAGATGATTTATCTAAAATAATTAAATTAGCTGATTTTATATGATCATCAGAAAGTAATCTAGTATTAGAACTAATTAGTAAAAATAATATCAGAAATAATATTTTCAAGAGATATAGCATCAATATTGTTGTTTGTAGTTTCATTTTCATTAAATATAATTTTAGAAGAACCTATAATAATATTTATATAAGAACCTCCTATTAAGCCATCCGCTGATATCTGGAATTTACTATCTGAAGGAATGTTGTATTTTTTATAAAATTGTAATACGACATTTGCAATAAAATCCTCATAATCAAGAGATATATTGAAAACTTCCCCCACTTTAACACCATTGATTTTTACATCATTACCAGTTGTTAAATTGCCAACATTATTGAATTTAGAATTAAGTAAAAAAAAAATATTATTTTCTTTATTTTGATTAAACTTAGTAAATAAATTAAAGAAAATCATTGCACTTATCGCAACAATCAATAGGCCTAAAATTATCTCTATATTAATTTTTTTCATTTAATTTATTTTGTAACATCCTAGCAAGATAATCTACGGTATATGAGTCGCTTGTATAGGCAAATACAATATTACCCTTACTAAAGTAATCATCATAACCAGGTATAATTGAAAAATACTTCTTGCCAAAAATACCGTTTGTTTCAATTTTTAAGATTGAATCGGAGGGAATTTGAATTTTGTCAATAATCACACCCTCTACCATAACTTTATTATCTTCTAATAAGGAAATATTATTTATATGACCAACTTCTAGTCCTGCTAGTAAAATTTTAGATTCAAAACTAATGCCATCAATAGAATTAAAGGTAGCCTGAAAATTATAATGATAATTATAAGTTGTTTTTTTTAATGAGGAAAAAATGAAAAAAGTAAAAAAAATTATAATAAAAAAAGCAGATATAAATAATTTTTTATTATTTATAAAATCAATTTCTTCAACTACTTTGGTTGCCAAGCAGTATACCCCTGAGAGTTAATATTATTTTTAACTTTGTGTTTAAGTACTCTTCTTTTTACAAGACTCGTAGTTCTTTCAATATCCTTATCAAAAAAAGGTAATTCATCTGTAGTGCTATGAAGCCAGTTGTGATAATTGGTAGGAAGTGAATCAGGACCAAATCCTTTAGAGTAAATGACCCATCTTTTAGAAAGTTTTTTTTTACTTACATAAAAAGTGTTACCAAATGTATCTTTTCCAACTACTTTACCGTTTAAAAATGAATAAATTTTAAAACCAAGTGACATGGCAGTACAATATAACATTAATAATAAATTAAAAGTCATTATGATTATATTCTAATATTATGAGAATCATTTTAATAACTTTATTCATTAATATATTAATATTTATGAATTTAAATGCCAAGATAGCTGCAGTTATAGGCGATCCTATAACAGGTGAGGTCTTTTTTAAGGTAAATAAAGACACTAAAAATTACCCCGCTTCACTAACAAAAATGATGACTCTTTATATCATATTTGACTATTTGAATGATAATAAAATAACTAAAAATGATAATGTGAAGTTTAGTAATTATGCCGCAAGTCAAAAACCATCAAGGCTTAATATTCCTATAGGGGAATCTATTACAGTTGAAAATTTAATTAATGGTTTAATAATTAAATCTGGCAATGATGCTGCTGTTGCTATAGCTGAAAAAATATCCGGTACAGAGAAAAAATTTGTAAAATTAATGAATTCCTATGCTCGAACATTAAATATGACCAATACTAATTTTGCAAATCCTAATGGATTACCTAATAAGTCTAATTTATCTACAGCTTATGACATGTTTTTATTAGGGTCGTCAATATATAACGATTTTCCTGAATTTAGAAAATACTTTAATAAAACAAGTACTGTAATAAATGGAGTTAAATACAATACTCACAATAAACTTGTATCGAAATATGAATATTACAAAGGCTTAAAAACTGGCTACATATATAAATCAGGATTTCAGATTGCACTTTTAGGTATTTTTAATGACAGGCCTTTACTTGGAGTTTATTTCGGTGGTAATTCCGCAAAGGAAAGAAATGATAAAATACATTTTCTAATGAATAAAATAGCTAAAGATTTTTATGTAACGAAAAATATAAATAATGTTAAAAATAAAATAAAAGATACTACTGGGATAAAAAGAGAGAAATTGTCAATAAAAAAAGACTATGCCGTTCAAACGTCGTCTTTTAAAGATATTAAGAGAAGTAAGTTATTTATTTTATCTTTATTAAAAAAGAAAAATCTAAATGAAATTAGATTTTTAATGCATAACATAGAAAAAAGAGGTCGTTACTTTATAACCATCACTGAACCCATAAGTAAAAATACAGCAGATAAAATTTGTAATATTATAAAAAAGAATAAACTAGATTGTGTCGTAAAAAGAATTTAATTCGCTTAAATCGAGATTAAAATCTGAAAGAAATTTATGAATTTCCTCTAATTTATTTTTAAAATTAATATTTTTTTTACATTCTAATCTGAAGACAAGACAGTTTTGAGTATTAGAGGCTCTAATTAAATACCAATAATCATCCGCCTCCACTCTGACACCATCTAAATCATTAATTTTTAGATCTTTAGAATTTTCCTTAATTTTATCAACTATTTTTTCAATATTTTTAAACTTAACGTCTTCTTTGCAATATAACTTTAATTCGGGAGTAGATGAATAAATTAAATAATCATTTACAATGTTATAGAGTGTGTTTTTTTGGTTACTTAGATATTCTAAAAATTTTAAAGAGGCAAATATAGCATCATCAAAACCATAATAGTTGTGGTTAAAAAACATATGACCACTCATTTCACCAGCAATATGGGCATTAGTTTCTTTTATTTTTTTTTTGATAAGAGAATGTCCAGTTTTAGACATTATAATATTTATATTATTAGATCGAAGTTCATCAAAAATAAGTTGACTACACTTAACATCTGCAACAACAGTTAAATTTTTAATTTCAATAGCCATAAATTTTGAAATAAGCAGGAGTATTATATCAGAATAAACAAAATTACCTTTATTATCTATTATACCCAATCTATCGCCATCGCCATCAAAAGAAATTCCGAGATCGAACCCCTCTTCTTTAACTAAGTTACTAATTTGAATATTATTTTTTAATACTGTTGGATCTGGATGATGATTAGGAAAATTTCCATCAACAGTTGAATTAATTATTAGATGTTCGCCTGGAATCTTCTTAATAAGTCTATGGAACATAGATCCAATTACCCCATTTCCAATATCCCATACTATTTTTAAATCCTTTTTTATATTTATTTTAGTTAAAACTTCATCCATATAATTATGTAAAATGTCTATATATTTAATTGAACCCTTTATATTAGAATTACTGTGGATATTAATATTATTTAAATTTTTAATTTGTTTTCCATAGAAAGGTTCATCATTTATTATAATTTTAAATCCATTATACTCTTGGGGATTATGGGATCCTGTTATCATAATTGAATTAGGGATATTTAATTTTTTTGTTGCAAAATAACATACAGGGGTTGGAACTAGAGATATATCTGAGACGTTAATTCCTAAGTTACGTATTGAATCAATAAGTAAATTTTTAATTTCTAATGATGAGTCTCTTCCATCATGGCCAATAATAATATCAGTCATTCCTTTGTTGATCATTAATGATGATAATGATTTTCCAATTACTACAATATCTTTTTTTGTTAATGATGAGCCGTATATTCCCCTAATATCGTACTCTCTTAGAATTTCATTATTAATCATTTAGAACTAATGGAGTGGTACTTGAATCCAAGTTTTAAAATTTCCTTATTCCTTGAATAGATATTTCTTAAATCATAAATTAGATGTAAACTCATTTCTTTATATAAATCATCAAAATTTATAGATCGGTATATATTCCACTCAGTAGCTATAATAATCATTTCTTGTTTCTTGTAAGATTTTTTAAGGTCTTCGTAATAATGAATTTTTAATTTTTCTTTTTTACAATTTGGGATAGCTACAGGGTCATGAGCACTTATTATTAAGTTTTTATTTTTTTTGAGTAAATAATTTATAATAAAAATTGAAGATGACTCTCTGATATCATCAGTTTCTGGCTTAAATGAGAGCCCTAAAAATAAAATCTTATTTATCTTATTAGCTTTGATGATTTTTAATATTTCTTTCGACAAGTCTTCTTTGATTTTATTATTTGTTTTAATTACAGTGTCAACAATACTAAATTTAATTTTTTTATCTTTAAATATTCTAGACATAGCGAGTGTATCTTTAGGAAAGCATGACCCCCCATAACCAGGACCTGAGTGAAGAAATTTTGAACCTATTCTTTTGTCTAGTCCCATAGCTTTTGAAACATCATTAATATTGGCACCAGTTTTTTTACAGAAAGAAGCAATCTCATTAATAAATGTAATTTTAGTTGCTAAAAAAGAATTCGATGCATATTTAATAAGCTCTGAAGTTTCAGTATCAGTATTAACAATAGGTACTTGGAGTATATTTAGAGGACTATAGAGCTTATTAAGCAATTCCTTTGAATATGTATCATTTGTTCCGATTACTACCCTGTCAGGTCTTAAAAAGTCATTTATAGCAGAACCTTCTCTTAAAAATTCAGGGTTAGAAGCCACAGTTATTAAATTTTGTTTATTTAATTTTTTAATTACATTTTCAATTTTTTTAGCAGTTCCAACAGGAACAGTTGATTTAGTAACAAGAACAATTTTTTTTGTTATTTTTAAACAAATCTCTTCGACAGCTTTAAATACAAATTTTAAATCAGCATGACCATCTCCTCTTCTAGAAGGAGTTCCAACAGCCAAGAACACACAATCAGATTTATTTAAATATTTATTTAAATTAGTATCAAAATTTAAATTTCTATTAGTTATATTTTTTTTTACCAGTTCATTTAAGCCTGGTTCATAAATTGGAATAATGCCTTTTTTAAGATTTTTAATCTTAATATTATCTTGATCAAGACAAGTGACCTTATAGCCAAATTCAGAAAAACAAGCTCCTGAGACTAACCCTACATAACCTGTTCCAATTACTAAAATATTCATTAGAAATTAATAATATATGTAGCGATAGATAGAAAGGATAAAAATCCAAAAACATCAGTAAAAGTTGTTAAAATTATTCCAGATGCAAGAGCTGGGTCAATTTTCAATTTATTCATTGTGATAGGAATTAAAATTCCAAATAAACAAGCAAAACCTAAATTAATAAGTATCGACACCCCAACTGCAAAAGCTAACATTAAATTATCAAACCAAAAATATGCTATTATACCCATTATTATAGAAAGGAGAAATCCATTAATGGAGCCAATTAAAAATTCTTTCACAATTAAATTGATATATCTAGACCCAACTAAATCTTTTGTTGCTATTGCCCTAACATAAATAGTCATTGCCTGTGTGCCAGCATTACCTCCCATAGAAGCAACAATAGGCATTAAAACTGCAATCGCGATCATCTGCTGAAGTTGGATAGCGTAAATATCTATTACAAGAGAAGCAGCTATCGCAGTAATAAGATTTAGACCTAACCATATAAAACGAGTTGATGCGGAAGAAAAAGCACCTTTGTAAAAATCATTTACAAATAAACCACCTAATTTTTGGATATCGTCAGAGTCTTCCTCGTGAGCAATTTCCACAACGTCATCAACAGTAATAATACCAATAATCCTATCTTTATCGTCTACAACTGGGGTTGAAACAAGACCATATTTTCTAAAAATAAAAGAAACATCATCAAAACTAGAGTTAGATGATATTTTATGAACATTATTTATATAAATATCAGATAATTTTTTTTGCCTTTTAGATCTTAAAATTCTTCCTGAAGGTATATATCCTATTGGAATATCATTATCATCACAAATAAATACATTATAAAAATCTTTTGGTCCTGTTCTGGATTTTCTTAAATAATCTATTAATTCACCAACATTTAAGTCAATGCTAACGGACAGAAACTCACTATTCATAATTCTTCCCGCAGATTCTTCAGGGTATGAAAGGCTATCTTGTATAATATTTCTTTGGTCTGAACCTAACTTAGATAAAATAGAAATGAGATCTTTTTTCTCGAAATCAGCAAGAATTTCAACGGCATCGTCTACATCAAGAGTTGTGATAAAATTAATTAATTTAGATTTAGGAATAAAGCTTAAGATTTCCTCCCTATTATCTTCCTTAAGATAGGCTATAAAATCTGGCTGAAGTTTATTGACATGATTTCTTAAAAAAGACAGCTGATAATCTTTGCTAAGATTTTCAATAGCAATAGCTTGATCTGCGGGGTGTTTTTTTTGTATTTTCCCTATAAAGTCTTTACTATTAAATGCATTTTTCATTATATCAAATAAACCTTAATATTGGTGCGGACGAGAAGACTCGAACTTCCACGGGATTAATCCCACAGCGACCTCAACGCTGCACGTCTACCAGTTCCGCCACGTCCGCTTATTTTAATAGGTAAATTATCGAATGGTAATAATAAAACAACTAAAAGGTTATCAAAACTACCTCTCAACTATCAATAAAATGGAACAAATTGTCGACGGAATTAAAAATAATAATGATAAAAATGAGCATATTTGGCTTTTAGAACACGAAAATGTTTTTACAGCAGGAAGCTCTAGCAATATAAATAATCCAGAATTTATAAACAAAACACCTGTGATTACAACAAATAGAGGTGGTCAGATGACATACCATGGGCCTGGACAACTGGTTATTTATTTTATGATAAATATAAAAATAAGAAAAATAGGCTTAATTGAATTTATTAATGAAATAGAAATATTACTTATAAAAACTTTTGAAAAACAAAGAATAAAATTATATCAAAAAAAAGAAAAAAATAGAGGTTTGTGGATTAACACTAACGAAGGTATGAAAAAAGTAATATTTATAGGCTTAAGATATACTAGAGGAATTATATTTCATGGAATATCTATTAATTTTGAACCAGATTTAAATAAATTTAGACTTATTAATCCATGTGGTTTAAATGCATTAGAAATTAGCTCTTTCAAAGAACAAAAATTAGAATTTTCCTACAATGACATAATAAAAGAAATTAAAAATCAAATAAGTTTAGTATTTCCTCATAGCGCAACTTAAAACTATAAAAATTTTTCTTATAATTAAATTTAATTGAATAGGCACAAAGACCAAGATTACCATTAGCAATCTTTCTATTAAACTTAGTATCATTAGTAATGGGATTATTATTTAAAGAGAACTGAAGTCTTATTTGGTGCTTTCTTCCTGTTAAAAGAGAAACAAGATAAAGAAAATTATTTTTCTTATTTTCTAAAAATCTATATCTCAACTTCATTATCTGATCTTCGTTATTGGTATTAATTAAAAAATCATTATTTTTTAGGAATTTTTTATCTGTAATAGCTAAATAATGTTTATAAATTTTTTTTTCTAAAAATAATTTAGAAATACCAGCGGCAGAAAACCTATCTTTAGTAAGAATTATTAACCCACTAGTATCTTTATCTATTCTATGGACTATATATAACTTTATTTCCAAGACATGCTCATAGATATCTTTTAATGAGACTTTTACTTTAGTTCCTCCTTGAACTGCTAAGTTTGAAGGCTTATTTATTACTATAAATTCTGAATTTTCATAAATAATTAATTTAATATAATTTTTTTTTTCTTTTTCAGACATTAATACAGGCTTTAGTATTAAATCTTCTTCTTTCTGAGTTTTAAAACTATAGAAGACATCAATAATATCTTTTACCTTGATCTCCTGAGAAGACTTGCATTTTTGACCATTAAGTAAAATTTTTTTTTTTCTTATGAGTCTCTGAATAAGAGACATAGGCATACTATCAAGATATTTTACAAGAAACTTGTCAATTCTAGGATAATTATCTTCAATTGTTATTTTCAATTTTTATTAAAGAAGTAGAAACCAATTACAAAAAATAAAAAAGATATAAATATATTAGAAAAGAAAAATACAAATGATTTAAAATATAATTGGTTTGTTAATAAATTAAAAAATTCAATATTAAAAGATGAGAGAGTTGTAAAACTTCCTAAAATACCAATATAAATCAATAGATAAGAATTTCCTGAAAATTTATTAAGAAAAATTCCGGCTATTAAGGAACCAAATACATTGACTATAATAGTGGACATTGGCAGTCCCATAAAATTAAATTGTAAAATGCTTACCGTATATCTTAAAGATGCTCCTATTATAGCACCTGTAATAAGAGCTAAATAAGAGCTGAGTGAGATCAAATTATTTTGTAAATTGAATTATGCTAGTATGAGCAAAGTCACCAACTCGGTTACCTTTTTTAATTATTCTTGTGTAACCACCGTTAGTATCTAAAAATTTTTTTGATATCTCTGCAAACAATTTACTAGTCGCCTCTTGATTATTAAATAAACTTGATAAAACAATTCTTCTATTAGCTAAAGTGTCCGTTCTGGCTTTAGTAACTAGTTTTTCTATAAATGGCCTTAATTCTTTTGCTTTTTCAGTAGTTGTTGTAATAGATTCATGTTTAATCAGACTAATTGATAGATTTCTTAATAGTGCTAATCTATGAGAAGAGGTTCTATTTAACTTTCTTTGTTTTAATCCGTGCTTCATTGTTAAACCTTAAATGGATCTTCGTATCGCTTAGATAGTTCGTCAATGTTTTCAGGAGGCCATCCAGGTAAGTCCATACCCATTGATAGACTCATGGAAACAAGAACTTCTTTTATTTCATCAAGTGATTTTCTACCAAAATTAGGAGTTCTTAACATTTCGCCTTCTGTTTTTTGTACTAAATCACCAATATAAAAAATATTATCATTTTTTAAACAATTAGCGGACCTAACTGATAATTCCAATTCATCAACTTTCTTTAAAAGATTTTTATTAAATTGAGGTTCATTAGAAGATTGTAATTGTTTTCTTTCTTCTTCTGTAGGTTCTTCAAAATTAATAAATGGCTTAAGTTGATCCTGAAGAATTCTAGCTGCTAAAGCGGCCGCCTCATCAGGTGTAACTACGCCGTTTGTTTCAATATCTAAAATAAGTTTATCAAATTCTGTATCTTGACCTATTCTTGAATTTTCAACTTTAAAAGAAACTCTTTTAACAGGGCTGAAAGTACTATCAAGTATTATTTGTCCAACACTTTTACTATCCTCAGATTTATTTTTATCTGCAGGTAAATATCCTTTATTAACATCTAAATATATTTCTAGGTTAACTTCCCTATTACTGTCTAGATTCATAATGACAATATCTTTATCAACAATTTCAACTTCACTATTTTCTTCAAAATCAGAAGATAAGACCTCCCTAGGTCCTTTTACATTTAATGATAATTTTTGAGTATGATTACTTTTAGAATTAAATGTTACGTTTTTTAAATTCATAATGATATCGGTTACATCCTCGCGAACGCCTTCAATTGTAGAAAACTCATGAAGAACACCATTAATTTTAATTGAAGTCATTGCGGTACCTTGGAGAGAAGAAAGTAATACTCTTCTTAGAGCGTTACCCAAAGTTGTGCCATAACCTTTTTCCAAAGGTTCAATTATTACAGTTCCAAATTTTTTATTATCACTAATTTTGTATTCAACTTTATTAGGCTTAACTAACGTAATCCAATTATTCTCTATCACTTCATATCTCCTTAAAAATTAACTTTAAACTCTTCTTTTTTTCTTCGCTCTACATCCATTATGAGGTAACGGGGTCACGTCTTTAATATTAGAAATAGAAAATCCAATATTTTGTAATGCTCTCAATGCCGATTCACGACCTGATCCAGGACCCTTCATAAGTACATCTAATTTTCTTAATCCTAAGTCGTAAGCTTTTTTACCAGCTGCATCAGTAGCTAATTGAGCCGCATAAGGTGTAGATTTTTTTGAACCTCTAAAACCCATAGTTCCACATGAAGACCATGAAACAGCATTTCCATTAGTGTCGGCGATAGTAATTATAGTATTATTAAATGAACTATTGATATGTACGATACCGTTAGGATTATAATCCTTTTTTTTCTTTTTAACTTCAGTTTTTTTATCTTGTTTAGCCATATTTATTTATTTTGTAACTTTCTTTTTACCGGCTATTGCTACAGCCTTACCTTTACGAGTTCTAGCATTGGTATGAGTTCTTTGACCTCTAGTTGGTAATTGCCTTCTATGTCTTAAGCCTCTATAGCAACCTAAATCCTTTAATCTTTTGATATTTTGAGAAACTGTTCTTCTAAGATCACCTTCAACCGTATAGCTTTCTTCAATAATTTTTCTAACTTTAGTAATTTCATCTTCAGAGCAATCTTTAATTCTCTTACTAAAATCTAAACCTGTAATATTGCAAATATCAGCAGCAAACTTTGGACCTATACCATGAATATAGGTTAAAGATATTATTGCTCTTTTATTTACCGGTATATTTACGCCTGCTATTCTTGCCAATTGAGATCTCCTGAATGGGTGAAACTATAAAAAAAAATATATTTAGTCAACAAAAATACTCTTATAATCCCTTTAAAAAGCCTTTAATTTCAGTATTAATTGACTCAAGGGCTTTATTTGCTTCAATATTCTTTAAATCAAAGTTTAAATCAACAAAATTTAGTATTTCTTTATATGTTTCTTGGTAAATTTCGAACCTTTTATCAAATACGCTATCATCTTTTCTGGATTCAAGTTGAGATCTTTTTAAAATTCTTTCCTTAAGAATGCTTTTTTCAACATTGAAATTAAATACCATCTTTGATTCCTCTTCATGAATTAACTTACTCAGAAATTCCGCTTGTTTTAAACTTCTAGGATAACCGTCAATCAATACATCCTCCCCCTTAAGTGTATTAAATTTATCAGTTAAAACTTGGTTAACTATATTGTCATCAATCAACTCGCCTTTATCCATTTTTTCTTTTATCTGATTACCAAAAATAGATCCATCTGATGATTTTTCTAATAGTAAACTACTAACTGTAACAATTATAAGATTTGGTAAATACTCTTTTAATAAATGAGCTTGTGTACCTTTACCTGAACCAGGAGGGCCAATAAAAATTATAACCATTTACTTTTATAGACTTTATTTTTACTTAGAGCTTTTTCGTATTGAGAACTATAAAGTTGTGTTTGAATTTGAGAAAAGAAATCCATAGCAACAACAACAACAATTAATAAGCTTGTACCGCCAAGATAAAATGGAACCGATAGTTTCGCAATTAAAAATTCCGGTATTAATGCTATTAGACCAAGATATATAGCACCTACAAATGTTAATCTGTAAATAACATGCTCAAGATAAGCGGCGGTTTGTTCTCCAGGTCTATAACCAACAACAAATCCACCATAGTTTCTTAGATTATCAGCTTGTTCTTTTGGGTTGAAAACAATGCCTGTATAAAAAAATGCAAAAAAAACAATTAAAGAGAAAAAAGTGAGCATATAAAGAGGCTTACCATGACCTAAATAAAAACTTATAGTAGATAGAATTCCCTCAGATGATGAAGAAAAATTAGAAATAGTGTTAGGAAATAATAATAAAGAAGATGCAAAAATTGCAGGGATAACTCCTGCTACATTTACTTTTAAAGGAAGGTAAGAAGATTGACCTCCAAAAACTTTATTACCTACTTGTCTTTTCGGATATTGAACAAGTAATCTTCTCTGTGCTCGCTCAACAAAACAAATAATTACAACTAAAACAAGCATTAGACCTATAATTAAAAGAATTGATATAGCGCTTAATGCTCCGGTTCTGCCCAATTCAAATGTATTGAATATTGCAAATGGAAGATTGGCAACAATACCAGCAAATATAATTATAGATATCCCACTACCAAAACCATTCTCAGTAATTTGCTCTCCAAGCCACATTAAAAATACTGTTCCAGCAGTCATACAGATTACTGAAGATATTTGAAAAAATAAAACACTACCAAGTGTTGGGTCAACGGTATCAGATATATTTAACATTCCGTTTGAGATTCCATAACTTTGAAATAATGCTAATACTATCGTTAAATATCTTGTGTATTGTTGAATTTTTTTTCTTCCAATAGTTCCTTGCTCTTTTAAAGCTTTCAATCCATCAAAAGATGATTGCATTAGCTGCATAATAATAGAGGCAGATATATAAGGCATTACACCAAGAGTAAAAATAGACATTCTCATTAACGCACCACCAGAAAACATATCAAATATTCCTAAAATTCCATCCTTATGCTGACTAAATATTTGCTCAAGTACAGCGGAGTTAATACCCGGGATTGGAATATAAGTACCTAGACGATAAACGACTAGTGCAAATAATATAAAACCTAATTTTTTAAAAAGACCTGAGCTTTTTATTGCTTCGTTATAATCTATATTTGGAACTTTTGTGTTCATTAAACTAAATTAAAAAATTTATAGAATTGATCCACCTAAGGATTCTACTCTTTTTTTAGCGCCTTCAGTAAATTTAAAATCTTTAAATTGAAGTTTTTTCTTAAAAGCAAGAGAATCTATAATTTTAATAGATTTTTTTAGATCCTTTTTCTTTAAGAAACCATTATTAATTAAAAATTCATGATTAATCATAGAGCCATCGTCAACGGCATTAAAATTATTTAAGGGTATTGTAAGAGAAGTTGGGTTTTGCTTTTTTAAAGAATTAAAACCTCTTTTTGGAGTTTTTCTATAAATAGGCATTTGGCCACCCTCAAAAGTAGTAACAGCAACACCAGATCTTGATTTTTGACCTTTATGACCACGTCCAGATGTTTTACCTAATCCAGATCCACCACCACGACCTTTTCGTTTCTTATCGGTCTCTCTTTGTTTAGTTAATTTATCTAACATATTAATTTTCTCTTTTATTAATAACTTCATTCATATCAATACCTCTTCTAGCTGCAACAGATTTAGGAGTATTAATTGACTGTAATGCCTTCATGGTTGATTTTACAATATTATGAGGATTTTTAGTTCCTATTGCTTTTGAAACTATATCTGAAATACCTAAAGATTCAAAAATAGCTCTTGATGGACCACCAGAAATAATACCAGTACCTTTAGGTGCACTTCTTAAAATAACAGTACTTGATGAGAATTTTGCTTTTACATCATGGTGAATTGTTCTGCCTTCTCTTAAAGGAATTCTTACCCAGGTTTTTTTTGCTTCTTCTGATGCTTTTCTTATGGCTTCAGGAACTTCTTTGGCTTTTCCAGAACCAAAACCAACTCTCCCCTGACCATCTCCACTTACAACTAAAGCTGCGAAACCAAATCTTCTACCACCTTTTACGACCTTAGAGACTCTTCTAATTTGTATTAATTTCTCAACTAAATCTTTATCTACTTCTCTTTTATTAAAATCCACTAAAATACCAAACCTTTCTCTCTAGCTGCGTCTGCAAGACTTTTTAATCTACCGTGATATTTGTAAGGTCCTTTATCAAATTTAACTTCCTTAATACCAGCAGCTAAAGCAAGTTCTGCAATTTTTAAACCTACCTCTTTTGCAATATCAGTTTTCTTAATTTCTATAGTTTTTTTTATTTTTTCAGAAGAAAAAGAACAAAGAGTAACATCATTTTTTATGGAAGTGACGGATGCGTATATATGTCTAGATGATCTAAAAATATGAAGTCTGTGTTTTTGAATTCCATTAAGTTTTTTTCTAACTCTTGATTTTCTTCTATTTATTTGAGCAAGATTTTTTGTCATTTTAATTATTTCTTCTTTCCTTCTTTACGGTAAATCTTTTCACCTTGATATCTAACACCTTTGCCCTTATAAGGCTCGGGCTTTCTAAAACTTTTTATTTTTGCGGCAACCTGACCAACCAACTGTTTACTAGATCCGGTAACTGATACATTAGTATTTTTTTCTACAGTAATAGTAATACTTTCAGGAATAGCAAAATTAATATCATGACTATATCCAAGTGAAAGCACTAGCTCTTTACCATTAATATTTGCTTTATAACCAGTTCCGACCAATTCTAATTTTTTTTCAAATCCCTTAGAATTACCATGAATTTCATTTTTGATATTTGCATAAATTGTACCAAGTAAAGCTTTATTATCACTAGTCAGCATAATTTCATTATTATCAATATTCACATTGATGGATTTTGGGATAGATGTAGAAGACTTGCCAAGCTTACCTTCAACATTAAGTAAATTATCAGTCAAAGAAACTTTAACTTCATCACTTATAATAATTGGGTTTTTTGCAAGTCTTGACATGATAAATTAAAATACAGAAATAAGTATTTCACCACCTAAATTTTTAGATCTAGCATCATTATCAGTCATAACACCTTTGGAAGTTGATAAAATTGTCGACCCAAGACCGCCAATTGTTTTAGGAATTTCAGTCGATGAAGTATAGACACGACATCCTTGTTTAGAAATTTTCTCAATCTTTTGAATAAGTGGTTTTCCGTTATAATATTTTAATTTAATTGAAATAGATTTTTTAATATCGCCTTGTTGGGAATAGTCTTCGATAAAGCCCTCTTTCTTCAAGACTTCACAAACTCTCATATTAGTACTTGAAAAAATAGCAATAATTTCTTGTTTTTGAGCTTTTTGACCGTTTCTAATTCTTGTAATCATATCTGCTAAAGTATCACTCATTCTGTTACCAACTCGCCTTTGTCATACCTGGTATTTGTCCTTTACCAGCTAATTCTCTAATTGCAATTCTAGATAAACCAAATTTACTATATACACCTCTAGGTCTACCTGAAAAAAAACATCTATTTCTAAATCTATTTTTTGAAGAATTTCTAGGAAGTGAATCCATTTTAATCTGTGCTTTAATTCTTTCCTCAAAAGACACATCTTTATTCATAAGAATATCTTTAAGTGAATTACGTTTTTTCTTTAAACGATTAATAAGATTTTCTCTATTTAAGTTTTTTTGTATTGCGCTCTGTTTTGCCATGTTAATTATAAAAAGGGAAATTCATTAATTTTAATAACTCATACCCTTGTGTATCATCCTTTGCTGAAGTAGCGATAGTGATATCAAATCCGAACACATTTTCAACATTTTCCACACTAATTTCAGGAAAAATGATATGATCTTTGATACCAATTGTTATATTTCCTCTGCCATCAAAGGATTTCTGTGAAAAACCTCTAAAATCCTTAATTCTAGGCATAGCTATATTAACTAGCCTATCATAAAATTCCATCATTTTTGTTTTTCTAAGAGTTATTGTTAAACCAACTGGCATTCCTTCTCTAATTTTAAAAGAAGCGATAGCCTTCTTAGCGTGTTTAACAACAGGCATTTGACCAGACAAAAGAGACATGTCTTTCTTAATTTTTTCTATAGCTTTGTTATCTTCTTTTTGCTTACCAATACCAGCGTTAATAACTATTTTTTGAATTTTAGGTAAAGCTAATTTATGAGCAATCCCTAAATTCTTTGAAAGTTGTTCGTTAACATTAAAAATTTCATAAACAGTAGTCATTAATATTTTTCTCCATTGGATTTTAATATTCTTATTTTTTTACCATCTTCAATTTTAAAACCAACCCTACTAGGTTTTTTGTTTTTTGCGTCATAAGCTAATATATTTGAAATATGAATAGGCATATCTTTATTTACGATACCACCTTTTGAATCTTGAGAAGGTTTTTCGTGCTTTTTAACGACATTAATTCCAGGAATTAAAACTTTATCAGCAGAAACTATTACTTTAGCAATTTTTCCAACTTTTCCTTTATCTTTACCTGATGTCACAATAACCTCATCACCTTTTTTGTATTTTTTTATCATATTACAAAACCTCCGGTGCTAAACTAACAATCTTCATCATATTTTTTTTTCGAAGCTCTCTAGTAACTGGGCCAAATATTCTAGTGCCTATTGGTTCATTAGCTTTATCTAATAAAACAGCTGAATTAGAATCAAATTTAATTGATGTACCATCTTCTCTAATAAGTGGTTTTTTTGTTCTAACTATTACAGCACGCTGAACCTCACCTTTTTTTACTTTAGATCTTGGAATTGCATCTTTAACTGAAACAATAATAATATCACCAATTCTAGCATAACGTCTCTTAGATCCACCTATTACTTTAATACATTGAATAAGTTTAGCTCCAGAATTATCAGCAACTAATAATTTTGATTCAGTCTGAATCATATTAAACCACTACCTCCCACGATTTTCTTTTTGATAAAGGTTTTGATTCGACAATTTTAACATGATCACCTACTGATGAATTATTAGTCTCATCATGTGCTAAATATTTTTTAGAAACCCTAATAATTTTTTTATAAATAGGATGAGTAGTCTGTCTAGTTACTAGAACTGAAACAGTCTTATCTCCAGATTTTTTTATAATTTTTCCTGTTAAAACTCTTCTAGGCATTTTCTGTTTTTCCTTTTGTTAGATGAATTGCTATTTTTTTTCTAATTTTTTTAAATTGTGAAGTGTCTGTTAACTGACCACTTTTCTTCATTATTTTAAGATTAAATATCTCTTTTTTTAAGTCATTGATTTCTTTTAAATTTTTCATTGATAGTGATCCCTTGATATAAAACTAGTTTTAACAGGTAGTTTAGCTGCAGCTAATGCGAAAGCCTCTTTTGCTAATTTTTTATCAACGCCATCCACTTCAAACATAATTGTTCCGGGCTTAACTCTAACAACCCATCTATCAATATTACCTTTTCCTTTACCCATTCTTACTTCCGCAGGTTTTGATGTAACAGGCACATCTGGAAAAATCATAATCCATAATCTTCCTGCTCTTTTTAGATGTCTAGAAATAGTTCTTCTAGCTGACTCAATTTGTCTAGATGAAATTCTTTCTGGTTGTAATGATTTAAGACCATAAAACCCAAAACTTAGCTCATGATTACCTTTGGCATGACCATGAATTCTACCTTTAAATTGTTTCCGGTGTTTTGTATTTGCTGGTAATAACATATTTTTTATTTCTATTTTTTATCTTCTGTTTTAATAGGTTTAGTAGAAGTTTTACTTTCGCCCTTAAATAACCAAACTTTAATTCCTATAATACCATATGTAGTAAGAGCTCTGGCAGTTGCATAATCTATATCAGCTCTTAATGTATGTAAAGGGACAGATCCATCTGAAAATTTTTCAGTTCTGGCTATTTCTGCGCCGCCTAAACGACCTCCACAAACAATTTTAATTCCCTTAGCGCCTAGTTTCATTGCTGACATTCCGGATCTTTTCATAGCTTTTCTAAATGCAATTCTTTTTTCCAATTGTTTAGCTATTGAATCAGCTACTAGAGTAGCGTCAACTTCTGGTTTTTTTATTTCCTTAATATCTAGTGAAACATTTTTAACAGATAACTTACCAATACCATTTTTTAATTTTTCAATATCCGCACCTTTTTTTCCTATCAATACACCAGGTTTTGAAGTGTGAATTATAATTCTTAGGTTATCTGCAGCTCTCTCAATATTAACAGAACTTATACCTGCTATGGAATAGTTTTTTTCTATATAAGATCTAATAGAATGGTCTTCTTTTAGCAACGAAGCGTAATGTTTTTTTTCAAACCATGTAGATTCCCAGTATTTATTAATACCCATTCTCATAGATATTGGATTAACTTTTTGTCCCATTATACCCTCTCCTCTAAAACAACAGTAAGTCTTGAATAAGGTTTAATAATTTTATGAGCTCGACCTTTACTTTGAGGGTTAAATCTTTTCAATCTTATACTTTTCCCTACATAAACTTCCTTAACAATAAGTTTATCAATATCAAGATTGTTATTATTCTCAGCGTTAGCAACTGCTGAATTTAAAGTTTTTAAAATGTCACCACTTACTCTTTTTTGTGAAAATTTAAGTATGTTTATAGCTTCAGATATTTTTTTCTTTCTAATATCCTTAACTATCAGATTAACTTTTTGAGGACTTGATCTAAGCATTTTATGTATAGCTTTTACTTCTTTATTAATCATCTAGATACGGCCTTTTTATTACCAGCATGTCCTTTAAAAACTCTAGTAGGAGAAAATTCACCAAGCTTATGACCAACCATATCTTCAGATATATAAACTGGAATAAAATTTTTTCCATTATATACAGCAACAGTAACACCTACAAAATCAGGTATAATTGTAGATCTTCTAGACCAAGTTTTAATCTGACCTTTAGCTTCAGTTTCTTTTGCTTTTTTAATTTTTTTATAAAGAGTTATATCGAAATATGGACCCTTCCAAACAGATCTTGTCATTATTTTTTAGAGCCTTTCGAAATTATAAATTTAGTAGTTCTTTTATTAGTTCTAGTTTTTTTACCCTTAGTTTTTAATCCCCAAGGAGATGTAGGATGTCTACCACCTGAAGTTCTACCTTCTCCACCACCATGAGGGTGATCTACAGGGTTCATAGCAACGCCTCTTACAGTTGGTTTAATACCTAGATGTCTTTTAATTCCAGCTTTTCCAATTTTTTTATTTTTATTATCAGAGTTAGATACAACACCAATAGTAGCCATACACTCACCACTAATTAGCCTTGTTTCTTTAGAGGTTAATTTAACCATTATATAAGATTCATTTGAGCCTAATACTTGAGCAAACGTACCAGCAGAGCGACATAGTTTTGCTCCAGCTCCAGGCTTTAATTCTATATTATGAATTGAAGTACCAGCGGCAATATTTTTAAGCTTCATTGAATTACCAATTTTTATATCAGTTTTTTCTGAAGACATTACTGTATCTCCTGCCTTTAAATCAGTAGGAGCAATAATATATTCTTTTGGCTTGTCTTCATAAGAAATCAAAGCAATAAATGCTGTTCTATTAGGGTCATACTCTAATCTTTCAACAGTACCTAAGATATCCATCGTATTTCTTTTAAAATTAATTACTCTATATTTTTTCTTAGCTCCGCCTGATCTATGTCTAATTGTGATTTTACCGGTATTATTTCTTCCTGAACTAGGTTGTTGAGATTCAGTTAATAACTTTTCAGGTCTACCTTTAAACAAATATGTCTTATTGACCTTAACAGTTTTTCTTAAAGAAGGGGTAGTTGGCTTAAAAGATATAAGGCTCATAATTATTTAACAGATGCTCCTAAGTCAATTGTGTTACCTTGTTTTAACGTAACAGTTACTCTTTTAGTCTCACTTCTAGAACCACGAACACCTTTAAAAACCTTAGGCTTACTTTTCGTTCTTAAAACATTTAATTTTTCTACTTTTACTTTATATAACTTTTCTACAATAACTTTTATATCTGTTTTAGTTGCTTTCATATCAACCTCAAAAACATATTTATTAAATTGCGCATTAGCAGTAGATTTTTCAGTAATGACAGGTTTTTTAATTTGATTTAAATTACTCATTTAACAATACCACTTAAATGCTTTGTAAATAATTCTGAATTTTTAGATAGGAATAAAGCTTCATGCTTTAGTGCCTTAAAAACTGAATATGTAGAGTCTGACATAAAATTTAAATTTTTATAATTATTATATTTTTTTATTATGTCCGAGTCTTTCGTACTTTTAAAAACAAAAATAATTGACTTATGATTTATAGATTTTAAAGATTTAGAAAAGTTATCAATATTCATATCGTCTTCATTAAAGATATATAGATTATTAGATTCTATTTTTAGAATAAGAGATGTTACTTTAGAAAGTGTTTTAGTTTTTTTATTAATTTTAAAATTAACTTCGTGAAATTTAGGACCAAAGGATTTGCCACCACCCCTTCTACTTCCATTCTTTCCACTACCTACTCTAGAACTACCAGTTCCTTTTTGTTTGTATAATTTTTTTGTAGAGCCAGCAACTTCAGATCTGTCTTTAGTATGGTTATTTCCTTGCTTATGGGATTGAACTTTATTAACAGCCAAACTGATGACTTTAGATGAAGGAGTATTAAATTCTTTAATTATTGAAAGTTTAGTTTCATTAATAGAGGAATCACTAAAATTAAGCTCTCTAATCATTACTTATAAACCCTTACTATAGTACTTCTTTTACCTGGGACTGATCCTTTTAAAAATAATAAACTGTTATCTTCATCAATTTTTAAAACCTCAAGATTTTTTTGTGTAACAACCTCATCGCCTAAATGACCAGCCATTTTTTTTCCTTTGAAAACTCTACCAGGATTTTGATTTTGACCTGTACCACCAGCAGATCTATGCGAAATAGAAACACCATGAGACGCTCTTAAACCAGCAAAATTATGTCTCTTCATAACACCGGCAAAACCTTTACCTGTTGATTTTGATTGAACAATCACCTTGTCACCAATTTCAAAATTAATTTTTAATTCTAATCCAATTTCAACTAAATTATCTTCAGTATCTAATCTTTCTTCTTTTACATGTTTTTTTGGTTCAATGTTTTTTTTAATAAAATCTTGTTGCTGTGGTTTTTTTAATTTTTTAGGTTTTAAAAAACCAATTATATTTGCGATATATCCATCTTTATCTTGTGTTCTATTTCCAATAACCATACAACCTTTGTAATCTAATACAGTTGCACAAACTCTCTTTCCTTTAGAGTCTAAAAATGACGTCTGTCCTAATTTTTTTCCTAAAATCATCATTATTTTTTAATTTTTATATCTACATTTACACCTGAAGCTAAATCTAATTTCATAAGAGCATCAACTGTTTGTGGTGTAGGTTCAATTATATCCATCATTCTTATATGAGTTCTAATTTCAAACTGCTCTCTACTTTTTTTATCTACATGTGGAGATTTATTTACAGTAACTCTTTCTATTCTTGAAGGCATAGGAATTGGCCCTATTACTTTAGCGCCTGTTCTTTTTGCTGTTTGCATTATATCAACTGAGCTTCTATCTAAAATTTTATGATCGAAAGACTTAAGTCTTATTCTAATATTTTGATTTATCATTTATGCTAACTTTGATTTTATTTCTTCTTCAACATTAGAAGGCACAACTTCATAATGTGAAAATAACATTGTATAACTTGCTCTTCCTTGACTCATTGAACGTAGATTATTAACATAACCGAACATATTAGCAAGAGGTACTGTTGAAGATATAACTTTTGCATTGCCTCTATCTTCCATTTTTTCAATTTGCCCTCTTCTGGAGTTTAAATCACCAATAATATCTCCCATATACTCTTCAGCTGTTACAACTTCTACCTTCATGACAGGTTCTAGTAATTTTGGATTTGCTTTTTTCATTGCTTCTCTAAAGGCTGCTCTCGAAGCAATTTCAAAAGCAAGAACTGATGAGTCAACATCATGAAATGCCCCATCATAGACTTCAGCTTCGAAATCAATAACATTATAACCAGCTATAACACCGTTTTGTGAAGCTTGCTTAATACCTTTTTCTACACCAGGTATATATTCTCTAGGAATATTTCCTCCAACAACAGTGTTAGTAAATTTAAAACCTGACATTCTTTCTGTAGGTTTAAATTTAATTTTAACTCTAGCGAACTGTCCTGCGCCACCTGATTGTTTTTTGTGTGTGTAATCAACGTCTACTTCTTTAGTTAAGGTTTCACGATAAGCTACTTGTGGTGCACCGACATCAGCTTCAACTTTAAATTCTCTTTTCATTCTATCAACTAAGATTTCTAAATGAAGTTCGCCCATTCCTTTAATAAGCGTTTGACCAGATTCTTCATCTGTCGCTACTCTAAAACTTGGATCTTCTTGTGCTAATCTATTTAATGCTTGTCCCATTTTTTCATAATCAGCTTTTGTTTTTGGTTCTACCGCAACCTCAATAACAGGATCTGGGAATTCCATTTTTTCTAGAACAACTACGTTATTAGGATCACAAATTGTATTGCCTGTAGTCACATTCTTAAGACCAACTAATGCAACAATATCACCAGCCTCAGCCTCTTTAATTTCTTCTCTAGTATTTGCATGCATAAGTAGCATTCTTCCAATTCTTTCTTTTTGATTTTTTGAAGAATTAAGTATTGTAGCTCCTGCTGAAAGTTTTCCAGTATAAATTCTAGCAAAAACAAGTTGACCAACAAATGGATCAGTTGCAATTTTAAAGGCTAATGCTGAAAATGGCTCTGCAGAAGTATTGGGAATTTGAATTTTTTCTTCAGAACCTTCTTTAATACCTTCAACAAAACCAATATCTGTTGGTGAAGGAAGGTAATCTACAACAGCATCTAGTAAAGTCTGTACGCCTTTATTTTTAAAAGCCGTTCCACATAACACTGGTACAAATTTAAAATCAATCGTTCCTTTTCTTATGCATTTTTTTAATACTTCTTCTGAAATTTCTTTTCCATCAAGATAGTCTTCCATAGCTTGATCATCTGCCTCAACGGCCATTTCAATTAATTTTTCTCTTTTTAGCTTAGCTTCTTCAATTAAGTCATCGCTTATATCTACAACATCGAAAGAAGCACCTAGACTATCATCTTTCCAAATAACCGATTTAAACTTTACTAAATCAACTACGCCAACGAAATCTGCCTCTTTACCAATAGGCATTTGTAAAACTAATGGGTTAGCACCCAATCTATCAATAATACTTTGGACATTCATGTCGAAATCAGCACCCATTCTATCCATTTTATTACAAAAACAAATTCTAGGAACCTTATATCTATCTGCCTGTCTCCAAACGGTTTCTGATTGTGGCTCTACTCCAGCCACTCCGTCAAAACAACAAACTGCTCCATCCAATACTCTAAGTGAACGCTCAACTTCAATTGTAAAATCTACGTGACCAGGAGTATCGATGATATTAATTCTATGATCATCCCAAAAACAAGTTGTGGCTGCAGAAGTAATAGTAATACCTCTTTCCTGTTCTTGCTCCATCCAATCCATAGTTGCAGCACCATCATGTACTTCACCTATTTTATGAGACTTACCCGTATAGTATAAAATTCTTTCAGTAGTTGTGGTTTTTCCAGCATCAATATGTGCCATAATTCCAATATTTCTATATTTAGATAATTCCATTCCTACCACCTGTAGTGAGCAAATGCCCTATTAGCTTCAGCCATTTTATGAACGTCTTCTTTTTTCTTTACAGAATTTCCTTTATTTTCAAAAGCGTCAATTAACTCGTTTGCAAGTCTTTCTCGTTGAGTTTTTTCATTTCTTTTTCTTGAATTTGTTGCAATCCATTTAAAAGCTAAAGCTTGAGCCCTTGTACTTCTAACTTCCATCGGGACTTGATAGGTTGCGCCACCTACTCTACGTGACTTAACTTCAACAGAGGGCTTAACATTATTTACACATTTTTGAAAATAATCTAATGGATCTTCTTCATTTGATTTTTCTTTAATAATATCTAAAGCACCATAAACAATTTTTTGAGCGACGGTTTTCTTTCCGCCTTCCATTATTTCATTAATAAACTTATTTAAAACTTTACTATTGTATACCGGATCAGGTAATACTTCTCTTTTAACTGCTGCTCTTCTTCTGGACATTTATATTATTTAACCCTTAGGTCTCTTAGCGCCATACTTAGATCTTCTTTGTCTTCTTTTATCTAAGCCTTGCGTATCTAAAGTTCCTCTAATTATATGATATCTGACACCAGGTAAATCTTTAACTCTACCACCTCTAATCAGAACAACTGAGTGTTCTTGAAGATTATGCCCCTCACCAGGAATATAACTGGTTACTTCTTGTCCATTAGTTAATTTAACTCTAGCTACTTTTCTTAGGGCTGAGTTAGGTTTTTTAGGAGTAGTTGTATAAACTCTTAAACACACACCTCTTTTTTGAGGGCAAGCCTTAAGTGCAGGAACTTTATTTCTTTTAAGAACCTTAGCACGAGGCTTACGAATTAATTGATTTATAGTCGGCATTGTGCGCAGAATATATGGTTAGAAGTTAATATAGTCAACATTTAATTAGCAATTTCTTGAGGTATTTCTTTTAATACCTCTTTCTCTTTTTCCATTGCCTTGAGTAACTCTATATCTCTTAATTTTGCTTGCTTTCTTAGGTTTCTGATCACATTTCCTGTTCCGGCAGGTATAAGTTTACCAACAATAACATTTTCTTTAAGACCAACAAGTTTATCGACCTTACCGTTTATTGCCGCTTCTGTTAGAACTCTTGTTGTTTCCTGGAAAGATGCCGCAGAAATAAAAGAGTTTGTTTGAAGACTTGCTTTGGTAATACCCAGTACTAGCATTTTAAATGTTGCTTCTTTTTTACCTTCAGATTTTAACAATTGATTTTTAACTAATAAATCTGATTTATCCATAACTTCACCAAATGCAAAGCCACTATCGCCAACATCTAATAATTCAACTTTTTGAAGCATTTGCTTAGTAATACATTCAATATGTTTATCGTCAATCAGAACACCCTGAAGTCTATAAACTTTTTGAACCTCTCTAACCATATACTCTGCCAAAGCTTCAACACCTAATATATTAAGAATATCTGCAGGAGCTGGTGTTCCGTCTACTAACATATCACCTCTATTAACTTCATCGCCTTCATTAAAATAAACATAAGTACCTTTAGGGATAAGATACTCTATCGGTTCTTTAGTTTCATCTTTTGGAACAATTATAATTCTTTTTTTGCTTTTTATATCTTTTCCAAATTCAATTATACCACTAATTTCTGCAAGAACCGCAGGGTTTTTAGGTTTTCT
>CAWUWX010000016.1:0-15064 GCA_963926395.1 uncultured Alphaproteobacteria bacterium | reverse complement strand
GCCGGTACAGCTTCTACAGGAACAATCATTACTCCTTATTATGATTCGTTGTTGGTAAAAGTAACGGCCAAAGGTCAAACCCCAGAAGAAGCTACAAAAAGAATGGATAGAGCACTAAGGGAATTTAGAATACGTGGAGTTAAAACAAATATCCCTTTCTTACTTAAGTTGATTAATCATAAAGGATTCAATAATTTTAATTATCATACTAAATTTATTGATACTGCTAAAGAGCTCTTTTTATTTAGTTTTCGAAAAGATAGAGCGTCCAAAGCATTAACTTTTTTAGCGGAAGTCATTGTGAATGGAAATCCTGAAGTTAACAATAGACCAAAACTTAGAGAAATAACTCCCGCAAGGCTTGCGGATTATGGAATTGCTAAATCAAAAAAAGCACAAAACTTAGTTGGAAAAACATTTAAGCAAATACTAGACGAAAAAGGTCCTTTTGCTGTTTCCTCAGCCGTTTTAAAAGAAAAAAAATTATTAATTACAGACACAACTTTTAGAGATGCGCATCAATCTTTAATAGCAACTAGAATGCGTACTAATGATATGCTAGGAATCACAGATTTATACGAAGAACGTTTTAAGAATTTATTTTCAGTTGAATGTTGGGGAGGCGCAACTTTTGATGTGGCCTTAAGATTCCTTAACGAAGATCCATGGTCAAGATTAGAAAAATTGCGTGAAAGTATGCCTTCAGCATTGCTACAAATGCTATTTCGTGGTTCTAATGCTTTAGGCTACACAAATTATCCAGATAATGTTCTGAGAAGATTTATTCAGATTTCTGCTCAATCAGGAATTGATGTTTTCAGAATTTTTGATGCTCTCAATTGGATTGAAAATATGAAAGTGTCAATTGATGAAGTTTTAAAAACTGAAAAAATTTGCGAAGCATCTATTTGTTATTCAGGAGATTTATCTTCTCCTAATGAAAATAAATATACGCTTGATTACTATATGAATATGGCAATCAAATTAGAAAAAATGGGAATCCATTTTCTTGCAATTAAAGATATGGCAGGACTATGTAAACCAGCAGCAGCGAAAATTTTATTTAAAGAATTAAAAAAAAATATAAAAATTCCTATTCATTTTCATACTCATGATACAAGTGGAAACGGAGTTGCAACTCTCCTAGCAGCAAGTGAATCGGGTGTAGATATTATAGATGCGGCGATAGACTCTTGGGCAGGATTTACATCCCAGCCAAGTTTCGGTGCTTTAGTGGAAGCATTAGACGGAAGCCCAAGAGATCCAAAAATTTCCTCCGCAGTTGTTCGATCAGCGGCTAATTATTGGGAAGGTGTTCGTAAGCATTATCAACCTTTTGAGAGCAAAACGAGAACTAGTATGTCTGAAGTTTACCTTCATCAAATGCCAGGTGGACAATATACAAATTTAAGAGAACAGGCCAGATCAATGGGAATTAATGATAATCGTTGGCCTGAACTTGCCTCCATGTATGCGGAAGTAAATAGGATATTTGGTGATGTTATAAAAGTCACACCTATTTCTAAAGTAGTAGGAGATATGGCTATTTATATGCTTGCTAATAATATAACTATCAAAGATGTTTTAGATCCAAAAAAAGATGTAGGTTTCCCAGCATCAGTTATTGAGTTTTTTAGTGGTCGCCTAGGACAGCCTTACAAAGGTTTCCCAAAAGCATTACAGAAAAAAATTCTTAAAGGTAAAAAACCTATTAATTATAGATTTGGTTCAAAAATCAAATCACTTGATCTAAGTAAGCAACAAAAAGAATTATCAAAAAAATACGGACAATTAATTACAGAGAAAGATACGCTCTCACACACTTTTTTCCCTGAAGTTTTCGACAACTATATGAAACATAAAAAAAAGTTTGGAGATACAAGCATGATTCCTACACCTAATTATTTTTTTGGAATGAACGCTGGGGAAGAAATTTATATTTCAATTGATACGGGAAAAACACTTGTTATCAGATACTTTACTCAAAGTGAACCTAATGAAAAGGGATACAGGACAATTTATTTTGAGCTTAATGGTCAGCCGCGTTCAGTAGACATTAAGGATAAATCGATAGCGCTTGATGATCTTTCTAAAGAAATTTATGATCCAAGTAATATTACTCATATTGGGGCACCTATACCAGGACTTCTTGTTGATGTCTCAATTACTGAAGGCATCAGTATTGCTAAAGGCGCAAAGCTTTGCACTATAGAAGCGATGAAAATGGAAACTGTTATTTATGCGGATCGCGCAGGTAAAGTGGAAAGATTATTAGTAAAAGCTGGTGAAAATATTGATGCGCAGCAGTTATTGATGGTACTCAAGTAAATCTAATTCTTATCGTTAATTAATTTCCAAAAACATAGAATAAAAAAGAATTTATGATTATAATTATAAATAGAAATGAATAATTATATTAAAACCCTGCCTTCCTATCTTATAAAAAGATATAAAGGATGGAAAGCTACTGGCTTTGAAGAGAATAAGAGCTGGTTTGCTAGAATGGCAGATATAGGGCAATCGCCTAGAGTTATGGTCATTTCTTGTTGTGATTCTAGGGTTCATGCAACTGCTATGTTTGGAGCAGATACTGGTGAATTTTTTATTCATAGAAATATTGCAAACCTCATCCCACCTTATAAGCCAGACGGGGATCATCATGGAACTTCTGCGGCAGTGGAGTATGGCGTTACTACACTTGAAGTATCTCATTTAATAGTTTTAGGCCATTCAAATTGTGGTGGAATTAACGGAGGCTATCATCTTTGCAAAGGCACAAAAAATCAGCAAAAAAGTATTTTTGTTCACAAGTGGTTAAGCATTCTAGAACCTGCTTATAAAAATATTTCAAAAGAAGGCAGCGATGAAATGCAAATTATGTCTTTAGAAAAAGAAAGTATAAAAATTTCTATTAATAATTTAATAGAATTTCCGTTTATTAAAGAGTCCCTTGAGAAAGACAAATTAGTAATTCATGGCTTATGGCATGATATAGCTTCAGGAGAATTGGAAATGCTAGATCCGTCTAATTCTAATTTTGTTAAAATTTAATTAACTTCAATACTTACCAATTGATATTTCTTTTGAAATGATTTCATCATTTATAGCTAAATTATAATGATCGTATGTTTTGAGAATAATCTTAACGACATTGGTATCTAAGCTAAAAAACCTTTGAGGTATATGAAACCATTCACTATAAGCTCTTCCAATTGGAATATCGTTAACAGTGATAACGATATATCCCTCATTACCTAAAGCTTTATAAGTAATTTTTTCGGGAGCAAATAGAAAATTTTCTAAATGTATTTTTATATTATGGCCGTCAATATTATCTTGATAATCAGAAATCCAAATAACCGGATAGGGTTCTGTAGCTTGGATTGTATGCTCAGGATGATGGGCAAAAACAGATAAAGAATATATTAGAAGAATACAAAAATATTTAATCATTTTAGTTATTTATTTTACACAATCTTTAAGTTGAAATTGAGGGTAAAATTTTTTCTTTTTAAGATGGAAGACTAAAATACTGTTAATGTTACTTGTTGCAATTGAGCTTTGAACAAAAACCCTACAAAATCCTTTATCTAGTCTCTGAAACGCTAAGTCTCCATCAATTCTCGTGAGAATAAATTTCCCATATTTTTTTACTAGGTGATCAATTTTCTTATTATTAAAAGTGGTAATAAGCTCAAATTCGGGTCCTAGATTAAGACTTTTTTTGACTTCCTGAGCTATTTCTTTAATTTTCATTGTATTTTGAGTTGTAGTTTCACAACCAGTAAATAATAAATAGGTTGCTAAAATCAATAGAATCAAAGTATTTTTAGTTTTAAGGTGTTTCATGATTTTAAAAAGTGAGTAAATCTAACATAATTATAATCTTCATCAATCTAACGATTTAATTTAATAAATTATTAAAAGTTTGACATAACAAACATAGTTCTTTATAAAGAACATAGATTTAAATGAGAGGATGATTATGACTACAGATTCAAAACACCCTGAGACCCTAGTTTTACATGGGGGCACATACAGAAAAGATGAAACCACTAATTCCGTAGCTGTTCCTATTTATCAAACTACTTCTTATGAATTTGATAGCACAGAACATGCTTCTAATTTATTTGCACTCAAAGAACTTGGAAATATTTATACGAGAATTATGAATCCTACAAATGCCGTTCTTGAAGAACGTCTTGCTGCTCTTGATGGTGGTGCTGCTGCTTTAGCTTTAAGTTCCGGTTCAACTGCTAACACGTATGCAATTCAAAATCTTGCAAAATCGGGAGATAACATTGTGAGCTCTACAGATCTATATGGAGGCACCTGGAATCTTTTTAATAATACTTTTAGAAACCTTGGAATTGAAGTGAGGTTTGCCGATCCATCAGATCCAGAAAATTTTAGAAAATTAACAGACGATAAAACTAGAGCATATTTTGGTGAAACATTACCTAATCCAAAATTAAATCTTTTTCCAATTGAAGAAGTTGCAAACATAGGAAGACCATTGGGAATTCCCTTAATTGTAGATAATACAGCTGGCCCAATCAATATAAGACCATTTGATCATGGTGCAGCAATTATTACTTATTCATTAACAAAATGGATAGGTGGTCACGGAACATCAATTGGAGGAGCTATTGTTGATGGAGCAAATTTTGATTGGACGGCAGTTCCTGAAAGACAACCTCTTTTAAATGAACCAGATGGAAGCTACCACGGAGTTGAATGGGCTACTGCAATACCACAAATGTTTGGAGCTCAACTAGCTTTTGTTATAAGAGCCAGAGTAGTTGTATTAAGAGATCAGGGTGGTGCGATAACACCAACAAATTCATTTAATTTCATCCAGGGACTAGAAACGCTGCCGTTAAGATTAAAACAACATAATGAAAATGCAATTCAAGTAGCCGAATTTCTAAAAAGTCATAAAGCTGTAAGCAAAGTTATTTTTCCAAAATTTCATGAAGGTGAAAATAAAAAAAGAACAGAGAAATATTATAAAAATGGTTTTGGTTCTTTAGTGGGTATTGAGTTAAGCAAGGGCATTGAAGCGGGCAAGGCTTTTATAAATGCTTTAGAACTTCATTATCACGTTGCAAATATTGGTGATGCAAGAAGTTTAGCTATTCATCCAGCATCCACCACTCATTCTCAACTTACAGAAGAAGAACAGTTACAAACTGGTGTCACACCAGGTTATGTACGTTTATCTGTAGGGCTTGAACATCCAGAAGATATTATTGCCGATCTTAAAAAAGGATTAGAAGCGGCTGAGAATGCGGGTTAATTAAAGATCTACATCATTTAAATAAAAAGTTTAACTAACTCCTATTATTTAGTTAAAAGTAAGAAGGGCATATCTCCACATGCCCTTCTTATCTTAAAATAAAATTATCTTAACTTTTTCTTCATAAATTTTTTAGTATAATAAAATAGTGAATATTAAATACGACCAACCTAACATTAGAGAAAATTTATATAAAAGTATTTTAGGGCAAAGACCTCTTTGGGATTGGCGTCATAATAAATTTTATTGGATAGATATTTACGAAAAATTATTAATAGAAATGGATTCTTTTTTTGAAAATGAAAAAAAAATTCTTATGCCTGAAGGCATTACAAATATTTTATTAAAAGATACGAATAATTTTTTAATTAGCTCTAATGATTCAATTTATGATTATGATTTAACGTCTAATAAAAAATCATTAATAAAAAAAATCAATTTATTAAGTGAAGATAATAGAATTAATGATGGCAACATTGATTTAGAAGGTCACCTATGGTTAGCTACTATGAGTAAATCGCAAATATCTTCTACAGGAGAGGTTATCTATCACTCTCAAGAATTAGAGGAAAAACATTCAGATAAATCTTATATAATTTCAAATGGTCCTATTTTTGATTATGAACGTAATAAAGGATATGTCACCGATTCCATTAAAAGAGTTATTTATTGTTTTTCAACAAATGAAGAAAATGGGATTCAAAATAAAAAAATTTTTCTTTCATTTTCTCTTGCGGATGGAAATCCGGATGGCATGACAATTGATAAAAAGGGTAATTTATGGGTAGCTATGTGGGGAACTGGCAAGGTTTGCTGTTTTGATAAGAATGCCCAATTGATATTAATTATACAATTACCCGTATCTAAAGTTACTAGTTGTACTTTTGGAGGATTAGATTTGAGTACTCTTTATATTACGACAGCTTCTGTAGGTCTTAATGAAGTTGAGTATGAGAGACAACCACATGCTGGAAAAATCTTTACTTACCAAACAAAAGAAGAGGGCTATGGGGCTAATTGTTTCCAACTAAACCCGAACACGAACTTTTTGAATTCATGAAAAATTTAGAAAATCATGAAATAAGTCATATAATTGAAATGGCGTGGGACGATCAAACCACTTTTAAGAATATAGAAAGCATTTATAAAATTAAAGAAGAGGAAATAAAACATATCATGAAACTAAATCTTAAAAAAGGAAGCTATAAGTTATGGCGCGTTAGAGTTAATAGTAGATCAAGAAGAAAAAAAGAATGTGTGGGCAGAGATAATGACTAGGGCTATGTTTGCAGCAGGATGTTTTTGGGGTGTAGAAAAAACATTTTCAGAAGTTAAAGGCGTTGAAAAAACAGAAGTAGGTTATGCTCAAGGCCATACGGTCAATCCAACTTATGAGGATGTGTGCGGAGGGGAGACCAACCATGCTGAAGTGGTCCTCATTGAATTTAATGAAACTACGGTTAGTTATGAGGCACTTGTAAGAATGTTTTATGATCTTCATGATCCAACAACCCTTAACCAACAAGGGCCAGATAGAGGAACGCAGTATCGATCAATCATCATCTATTATGACGAAAATCAAAAAAATATAGCAAATTTAGTTACACAAGAACTAAATAGCTCTAAATTTAATAATTCCATTACTACAACATTGGAAGAATTAGGAGCCTATCAAAAAGCTGAAGAATATCATCAGCAGTATCTAATTAAAAAATATTCATTCTTAAATATTTAAATAGGTGAATAGGGATAAATTATCTTAGGTATTTTTTTCAAAGGTTTTTTTTTATAAAAATTATTTACTAAATATTTAGATTTGAGCTGCATAGGCTGTAAACACTTATTTTTAATTTCTGAAAAATCTTTCAGTGCTTTAATTTTTTCTATTCCGTTTCCTATAATGAAATCATGCTCATTCAGTTTTTTGATAAGATTTTCATCAATAGCAAGTGTTTCGAAGTTGCCAATTATTTGACCTTGATTATTCATAATCTGAATACCGACATCACGTCTATTCGTGTCTAAAATACAAATTAATGATTGGAAATGCTTATTTTTCAGCCCTAAAAAAAAATGTTCAAAAATTGTAAAGGCATAAATATTAATTGGTTGATGAATAAAAAACCCTTTGATCAGGGCATGACAGCTTCTAATACATGTAAAGCGAGCAGGCCCGTAATTGAGATAGAGAGAATCAAAGTTTTTTGAAGAAACTTTTAGTTCATTTACCATCTTATCTAATAAGAGAGCTAAATACTTTTCATGACCAAAATTACATTTTTTTTCTTTATTCCATATGATTTTTTCATTATTAAATATTGTAATTGAACAGTATGATAGAGAGCTATCAATCGCCATGCTAAGATTTTTTTTATTTACCATAATTTCATTTTTATTATTTCCTGTTTCTTTTTCTTATGCAACAGAGGTTATTGATAAAATACCAAATAATATTCTGGTTTATCATCGATTTAATGACGAGAGATTTCCTTCAACTAATACGACTCTCAAACAATTTGAAGAACAAATTCAATATTTAAAAAATAATAAATATAAATTTATTACTTTAACTGAACTAATAGCAAATCCTGAAATGAAGGAGAAAAGCATCTCTATAACAATCGATGACGCTTATCAATCATTTTATAAATTTGGATTTCCAGTTTTAAAAAAATATGATATATCCGCAACTCTTTTTTTAAGTACGGATACGGTGGGAAGTTCCGAACATTTAAATTGGACACAACTTAAAGAGCTATCATCTTATGGCATAGATATACAAAACCATACCCACAGTCATTCACGTATGCCTGATCAAACTATAGAAGAAATCGAAAATGAAATTTTAATCTCTCAAAAAATTATTTTTGATAACCTTGGATTTGAGCCAGATTTATTTGCTTATCCTTATGGGGAGACAAGTATCGAAGTTCAAGAAATCGTCAAAAAATATTTTAAAGCTGCATTTGGCCAACACTCAGGAGCTTTTTCTATAAGTGATCCTTATTACATCTCTCGTTTTCCAATCAATGAAAATTTTGGTTCTCTTGCAAGAATAAAAGAAGCTTCAAACGTACTTGCATTTAATCAAGCAACTATTATGCCATCTGATCCATTTATGAAAGTGCCTCAAAAACGATTTGTTTTAGACTTTAAAGAAGATCCTAATCTTATTAACTGCTTTTTTAGTGATTTTCAGGGGTCCATTTTAGGAACCAAGGTTTCTATGGAGTCAATATTATTATTTGATTTAGAGCGAATGCCAATAAAGGGCAGATTAAGGGTAAACTGTACAAAATTTGATCAAGGTATCCATTGGTTTGGATACCAATATTATCTTAATTAAATTTGTCGAATATTTGCAAGCTGTTTGTTTCAAGAATAAGTTCTAACTGATCAACGTATTTTTGTCCTATTTCCGCATAAGCAGCTAAATACTGTATTTTATAATTCACAGCCGTTGAAGTAAGACGAAGAGCGGATGTTAATCTTCTCACCACCCTAAAATCATAATAGGCGGGATGAGTATTAATATTAAACATGTAAGATTTCACACTATCCTCAAGTCTATCAAATTTTTTAACCGCATGCGTTTTATCAGGATCTCTTTGTTTGGGTATTAGTCCTTGTTGTTGATCATAAGTCCATTGGCCATATAGGGCATTACCTTCAATTGCAAAACGAGATTGACCCCAGCCACTCTCAATAATTGCCTGACCTAATGCTAGTGACATGGGAATAATATTAATGCGCTGAAGTAATTTTCTAAATAAAATTCTATCAAGAGGACCTGTGTCTAATTTATATTTATTAGCTAGTTCTTCTAATTTCTTAATTTCTTTTTCACTAATAGTTTTATTTTTAAATTTTTTTTCAATATCTTTGATTTGTTGCCTTTCTATTTTAATATTTTCATTCGTCTTATGAATCATAGGATAGGCTACTAGAAAAAATATCTCTTTTTTCTTTTTCACATCATCTAAGCTCACAAAATCTTCAGGAAAAGATTCATAAATTTTTAATTTATCCATTTGAGACTCTTGTAAATTAAAGATATCTATCTTATTTTTTTTATAGTAACGATCGATTTCTTTCCATGAAGTAACCGTATCACTGAGTGTTAAGGAACTAATAGAGCAACTAATAAGTAAGAAAATTAAGAAAAGATATTTATGCTTCAACGGGACGTACTTCACGAACTTCAGGGATATAATGCTTAAGCATATTCTCAATTCCCATTTTTAGTGTCGCGGTTGAACTTGGACACCCTGCACAAGAACCTTGCATATGAAGAAAAACAATTCCTTCATCATACTTATCAAAAACTATATCTCCTCCATCCATAGCAACAGCAGGACGAACTTTACTATCGAGAAGTTCTTTAATTTTTACAACAACCTCAGTGTCATCTTCATTAATAGTATGACCGCTAAGTTGAGAATCTTTTTTATCGATCAAAATAGGTTTGTTTGTAGTAAAATGTTCAATAATACTACCTAAGATAGCTGGTTTCATAATGGGCCACTCGCTACTATCAGCCTTAGTAATTGTGATGAAATCGGACCCAAAAAAGACGCTTTCTACTCCCCTAATAGCAAATAAATTAGTAGCAAGAGGTGAATTCTCAGCAGATTCATCACTTTGAAAGAAAATTGTCCCTTCTTCCATAACGGTTTTGCCTGGTAAAAATTTTAAGGTTGCAGGATTGGGTGTGGGTTCAGTTTGTACAAACATTGTTATTTATAATATGGCAATTTTTACGAAAATTACAATAGTCGTAGATTAACGAAAACCAACGATTTTATAAACTTCATGTAAAATAGGATTTGCAATTTCTTCAGCTTTTTCAGTCCCAAGAGCTAATATTTTATTTAATTCATCTTTATTATTTAAAAGATTTTCTATTTCACCTCTAATGGGCCCCAAGACTTCAATGAGACTTTCAGTTAATTTATTTTTTAAAGCAGAATATTCTTTTCCTGCAAATTCTTGCAGCGTGTTTTCTTGAGACTGATCAAGGGTGGCCGATAAGATATTAATAAGATTAAGGCATTCAGGCTTACCCTTTAATGCATCTAAAGTATCTGGAATTAAATCTGAGTCAGATTTAGCTTTTTTTAATTTGGCAACTATGGCGTCATTACTATCAGTTAACAAGACACGAGAAAATTCTGAAGCATCGGATTTAGACATTTTCTTTGTTCCGTCTCTCAAACTCATCACACGAGTTGCCTCCCCATAAATTAAAGGCTCTGGTTGTGGAAAAAAATCTACGCCAAAATCATTATTAAACTTTTGAGCAATATCTCTAGACAATTCTAAGTGCTGTTTTTGATCATCACCTACTGGAACATGAGTGGCCTGATAAGCTAGAATATCAGCTGCCATTAAATTTGGATAAACCATTAAGCCAACGCTGACGTTTTCTTTATTCTTTCCAGCTTTATCTTTGAATTGAGTCATGCGGTTAAGCCATCCAATCCTACTTACGCAATTAAATATCCAAGCTAATTGTGAATGTGCAGCTACGCTTGATTGTTGAAATATAATTTGATTTTTATAGTCAACACCACAAGCAATAAAAGATGCAAGGACTTCTATAATGCTAGATCTAAGTTTATGAGGGTCTTGATCAACTGTAATTGCATGTTGGTCTACGACGCAATAGACACATTCAAATTTCTTTTGAAGATCAACAAAATTTTTAATAGCTCCTAAATAGTTTCCCAAGTGGAGAGTTCCGGTAGGCTGGACTCCTGAAAAAACACGCTGTTGAAACTTTTTCATGACTAATTCTAATTAATAGATATCAGATTAATCATAGAACCGACATAATTTTATTCTTAATATTTTTAATGTCTTCACTATTTGTTACCTTTTTGCCTTTACTATCAGTGATTTGGAAAATATCAAATATTTTTTCCCCTAAAGTAGATATTTTTGCTGATAAAACATTATGTTGAATCTCATAGATAGCATCTAATATCTTATATAATCGGCCCGGTTTATCAGAAGTTACCACTTGGACAGTTGTAGCTTTGCTGCTCAACTCGTTATCCACTGATACGGAAGACTCCAATTCTATGGGAGAAAATTTCTTAAACAGACTTTCTTTTAAAATTGTATCAGGCGACTCAATACTCTTGCCAATATTTTGTCTAATGAAATCTTTTTCCTCTTTTCTCGAAATAGATTGGTTTTTGAAATTACTAACCCAAAAGACATCTATAACTTCACCATTGAATAAAGAATTAATTTGAGCGCCTAATATATTCAATTGACTATTTGATATCCCTTTAACTATGTCTTTAAAAATACCGGGTCTAGTTTTTGTAATTATTACTAATTGGCTATATTCTTCATTAGTATTTTTATCAAAAGAAATATAATGATCCCATTCACCATTAGAGAAATTTTCATATTCCGTTAATAATTCTTTAATTAAATTAAAGCCCATATTTTGCCAAAATGCTAAAGGTATGTTTTTGTTTTGTAATTTTAAAAAATTAAGAAGTTTCGGTTTATCTCCACAAAAACTCTCAAATCTAACAATATTATTTTTAGCAACTTTTTGAGAGCTCTGTTTAACATCAAGGCCTTGAAATAAAAAGTCTTTTGAACGATATAAAAGTTGTTTAAGTAGAGCTATTCTCCATTCAGTTAACCTGTCTGGTCCCACAGCAGCAATATCGCAAATTGTGAACAAGTATAAAATATTTAACTTTTCTGATGTGTTAACAGTTTGAATAAAATTAGCTACTACTTCTGGATCTGTTGTGTCACTTTTAAAAGCTGTTTCACTCATCAATAAGTGATTTTCTATAACCCACAAAATTATATTTCTTTCACTCTCACTTACAGGAAGTCTTTTTAGAATTTTTGCTGTGAGTTCTTTGCCGTATATAGAATGACTTTTTGGACCTCTTTTACCTATATCATGAAATAAGAGAGCAATATGGATTGCAGGTTTGTCGCTTAGTTGTTCATAAAGTTCCTTGTTAAAAGGCATCTTAATTAATTCGTGTAAATGATGAAGAGTTAAAATTAAATGCTCGTCGGTTGTATACTGATGGTAGATATCATATTGAACTTGCCCCCAAACCCTTCCAAACTCTGGAAAAATAGCATTTAACATTCTTGAATCATTTAAATGTCTTAATATTCGCACTGGATTATTATTACTTGTAATAATTGATCGAATTATTTTAAAATCCTTTACTTTTAATTTAGCTGGAAATTTTTGATGATTTTTTCTCAAGCTATCTAGAACTTTAGGATGAACCAATATGTTTTTATTTAGAGATTCCTCTAAAAGTGAAAGCCAATTTAATGTTATATTTTCTAAATCATATTTTTTAAATTCTAAAAAACCTTTAGTTATTTTAAAATTTTTATTTTTATAATTTTTAATTTTACTTCCTTGTTGAAATATAGTTGAAATAATTAACTCCTCAGGCAACTTTGAGTAAAATAGATTTAATATTTCGGAAATTTTCGTGATGTGTAAAAATAAATCTTTCATAAATTTTTCAACGCCCATTTCTTTCTTACGACTTTTAAAATTAACATCTTTGTATTTGAGATGCTTTGCTATCTTTAATTGATTTTCAATACTAATTATATCTCCCTTAGATTGATTAAAAAAATGGTTTAAAGACCTGACAGTAATAAGAAATTCCCAAGATCTTTTTAATTCTCTTATTTCAGTACTTGATAAGATATTCAATAATTCTAGCTCATCAACTTTCCTAACATCAAATAAAAAATTACTTATCCATAATATTGTGTGAACATCCCTTAAACATCCAACTCCTTCTTTGATGTTTGGTTCAAGAGTACTTTTTGTTCCAAGTGCATTATTATGCCTAATAAAAAGTTCTTGAAGTTTTTGCTTACTTAATTTTAAAGGATGGAGTCTACCGGTTAAAATTTTAATATTTCTTAGGTATTCATTATAAAGTTCTCTATTTCCTAATAGATATCTAGACTCTAAAAATTTTGTTAAAGTTTTAATTTCTTTTTTAGAATCTTTTAAGGCCTCATTGATTGTTAGAAATGAAATCCCAATCTCTAAACCAATATCCCATAGTGCATTATTTAGTTTAGATATAAATATTTTAATATTCTTATTTTTTTTCGAATAGATAAATAATAAATCAATATCACTAAAAGGCGCTACATCACTTCTTCCGTAACCACCAACTGCGATTAAACAATACTCTTTATCTTTAGGATCAATATAATTGATTAAATCAATCAGACTTTTGTCAATTAAATTTGTATAATTATAGCTATAGGTAAAACCATTTTTTGGTGACTTAATTTTTTCAATAAGTACTTTCTTTTTGAGTTGAATATTTTTTTTAATTTGTTTATGTAATTTTAGCATAAATAGTATGTTATGATTTTGGTTGAATATAATTAAGATTACTCTAATTAACTACAGTAAATAATTAATAATTTGAGGTGATTCTATGGAACTAACTTTACTTTATACTATTATCGGCTTTTTACTTGCCGGTATGTCAGTTTTTGGCAATGATTCAATTCAAACTTTAGGTACTTTTATTGCAGCTAAAAAGAAATGGTATAAGTGGTATGTTTTAGCCGCAGCAGCTTCAATAGCTTTGGCAGGAACCTTAACTTATGGGTGGATTGTCTACGATGGAGATATTACTTTCGGTCGTTTAAATAAAATTCCTTATATCGAAATTCAATGGTATCACGCTGTAGCGCCAGCAGTTTTAGTTCTTTTAACGAGGATTGGCATTCCAGTTTCTACAACATTTTTAGTTCTTTCTGCCTTCGCTTCTACGGTTGTTTTAGAAAAAGTTTTGTTAAAAAGTATTGTAGGTTATGCCATAGCTGCAACGTCAGCTTATATAATTTGGTTTGTTATCTCAAAATTTATTAATGAAAAAGACGATGAAATTACTGATCCTAAAAGGCAAGTTTTTTGGAGAAACTCACAGTGGGTTGCTTCTGGTTTTTTATGGTGCACTTGGTTAATGCACGATGTAGCTAACATAGCTGTTTATCTTCCAAGAAAATTAAGTCCAATTTTATTTATTTTAGTTATTAGCTATTTTATTATATTGCTGTTTTATATTTTTTGGAGAGAGGGCGGTTCAATTCAGAAAATTGTTTTAGAAAAAACTGGTGTTAGATATGCCCGATCTTGTACGATCATTGACATTGTTTATTGTATAGTACTTTATTTCTTTAAAGAGCTAAATGATTTACCAATGTCCACAACTTGGGTTTTTGTTGGATTATTATGTGGAAGAGAGCTCGCAATAGCAACACACCATAAGACAAATATAAGGAAATACGTATTTCCAATTATAGGTAAAGACTTTTTAAAAATGATCTTTGGATTGGCTATATCTGCAGGTATTGTTTTGTCAATCCATTATATCATTATACCAAATGGTCTTCATTAAGATAAAAAATTACTTTATCTAACCATGTCTTGCTTCAAAATAAGGCATGGTTATCGTAGTATTAGGCTTTTTTTATGTAATTTACTTAAAAGGATTTTTTCTTTTTCTCTTCTAGTTTTTTTTTAACGCGCCATCTTAAGTTACTTCTAACTATGTAGCCTAAGCAGTTTTTTGATCCACATCTGCAAGGGTGTTCTTCAAAGCTATCCATGTCATAACCATAATCGTAAGTTAATTCTTCACCTTTTTTGATGTCTTTTATGGCACTTATCCATATCCGTCCTCGAACAATATCAGTTTCACAATTAGGGTCGCATGAGTG
>CAWUWX010000015.1:0-76112 GCA_963926395.1 uncultured Alphaproteobacteria bacterium | reverse complement strand
AGGGTAAGTAAATCTTCCAGGATTATTTTTAATAAATTTTCTTAATTGTTCGATTGTTTGAGGTGGTTTTTGAATTAATTTACTATCATAAATCAAGACAAATTGAGCTCTTCCCCAAGGAACTTCAAGTCCTTCCACAGGCTCACCGAAATCATTGTGCAATGACTGATCATCTGTATTGATGAATTTATAATTATCTATTGTATCAATAGGACCAAAAAGCAATTGATTTTTTTTTAAGCGATGGAAATTCTCTCCATTAACCCACATCAAATCAATACTGCCTTTTTGTAACTTATTTATTTTTTTATCGGTTTCTAAAATCTTAATACTATCAGCAATATCTGTAATTTTTGTATGATTAAGATTAATATTTTTCTTCTTTAAATCTTTGGAAGCTTGTTTGATAAAATCGTTAATGATCACAGAACCTCCCCAAGCATGAAAATTTACATCAGCAGAATAGAGTGAATGATAAATAAAAATTAAAAAAATTATTTTTGTTAAAGTGTTTAATAAAGATTTCATAGAATGATTACTATATATGCAAAATTTTAATTAATCTTTTTAATTTGTTTCTGATAAAAAATTTTTAGGAATAATTTGATAATGTGTGAATATTGTAGTTACTGTAAAATTGAAATCTCTAAAAGTGATTCTACTGAAGTTTTGTGGAAAATAAACTTACTCAATTCTCAAAAGAAAGAAGAATTTAAAAAAGAACAAGGTCTCATTTGTTCAACCTGTCTAGAAGTTTATTACAATAAATCTGAAAAAATTACAGCTTAATCAGCTCTTAATTTAAAAAACTTCTAATAAACCCGGCAATATTGTTACTGGGCTTCAAAATTTTTTACTAAGCGGGAATAACTGTAGCGCCTGTTTCAAACTCAATAACTTGTCCATCTTTATACTTAAGGACAGCCATAACAGCCTGTTTGTTACCATCATTAAATGTTACAAATGAATGCTCGATACCAATATCGTCATTTTCATAAATAACTCTTACTTTTTCTCTATTAATGTCGTCACTCATCGCCCATGCAATCACATCAGATTTTGTTAAAATCTTTCCAGATGAATGCATTGTGAACTTATAATCATCATGAAGTATTTCATTCATTGCCACTTCATCTTTATCTTCCATCGCCTTATTGTATTTTGCTAATATTGACATTTTTTACTCCTTATTTATTACTTATATATCTACTTCAGTGAGCTCATAAAGTTTAATATGATCTATAACTTCATCATAAACTGGCTTCATAACCGGATTTCTTCCAGAAACCAAATCTTTCATTCCTTGTTCATTATGAACATGAACTTTAAACATTATACCACTTTTATCGGGAAGTATTCCAGCAATAGTTTTTTCTACATAAGCGACAGATTTTCTCATCTCCATACCCTCATCAGATTGAAAAAATTTCATAAATTTTTCAAGATTACCGTCTCCTTCTTTAAATTTTCCAATTGCTAACATTTCTTTTTCCATATTTTTTTTCTCCTAAATAAAAATTTATTAAAAATATTCTACAAATTTAGAGATTGTTTGTAATATGTTATTTTTGCATATATTTTTATTTTAAAATCACTTTCAAAAAAACTTCTAAATTCTAAAAAAATCAGATAAAACTTTTCTAACTTGGACAACTTCTTCTGAAGCTAACATGTGTCCCGCTTCATGAACTACCTCTAACCTTGAACTATCAATAATATGATGAAGCTCTTTTGCTTTTTCTATTGAAATCATTTTATCTTTATCGCCTGATAAAATCATAGTAGGACAGTTTATTTTTTTTGCAGAGTTCATTCCATTAGAATAATTATCACAAGCTTTTAAATCTATTGCCAGCACGTCACTGAGTTTCTTTGAGCTAAGAATCATTTTAGCAACATCAATACTCTTTTTGTTTGTCATTATTTGACCATGCTCTGTCATAATGTCTCCGCTATGTCCTGCGTAACACCATTTAAGCATTAGATCGATCACCTTATTATCATCTTTTTCGGCCATTTTAATTAAATCAGGATGTACTGGCATAGAATGAGAAGTATTCATTAAGCATAGTTTAGATACCATGTCTGGAAAAGATGAGCTGAACTCTAAAGCTGTTAAAGCTCCTTGGGAATGACCTATTAGTGAAACTTTATTTAATTCCATTCTTTTCAATAACTCTTTTAACCAAAGGGCACTATCTTCGATAGAACTTAAAGCTTTACCCTCAGAATTTCCATGTCCTGGAAAATCTAAAACTAAGACGCTATATCCGTTTTGAGTAAACTGTCCAGCTAATGGAACCCAGGCAACATGACTAAAACCGCTACCATGTAAATAAATAATAACTGGTTTTTTACTATCGAATATTTTACCACCTGTTCCTGCAAAGACTTGATGACTATTAACTTCAATTAGCATCTATTTAATTGTTTTTGCCTGTTCTCTAAGTTCAAACTTTTGAATTTTTCCAGTAGAAGTTTTTGGCAAAACACAAAAAATAAAGGTCTTAGGCATCTTAAATCCTGCTAAATGCTCCCTACAAAATTTTGATAATTCTTCCTCATCTAATGTTTGACTTTCATGAAGCTCAATAAATGCACAAGGCGTTTCACCCCATTTGTTATCTGGTTTTGCTACAACAGCTGCGAGGGATACAGAGGGATGCTTAGTTATTGTATTTTCGATTTCCACTGAAGAAATGTTTTCACCGCCAGAAATAATAATATCCTTTGAGCGATCTTTAACTTGTATGTAACCGTTAGGATGTTTTACTGCCAAATCGCCAGAATGGAACCAACCTTCTTTCATGCTTTCTTTAGTTGCTTCAGGATTTTTATAATAACCTTTCATGACTGTGTTACTTCTAATCATGATTTCACCCATAGTAACTCCATCGTTTGGAACAGGAGTATAGTTTTCAGGGTTTAAAACTGCTATTTCTTCAGTGTGCGGGTATCTCACTCCTTGAAAAGACCTTAATTCTGATTGTTTATCTTGATCTAGTTCGTCCCAAGTTTCATTCCAAGCACAATGAACTACATGACCATAAGTTTCAGTTAAACCATAAACATGCATTACTTCAAAACCTAAGGAGTGCATTTTTTTTAAGATAGAACTTGGCGGTGGTGCGCCTGCTGTCATAACATAAACTTTATTAGGGATAGGAAGTTGTTCTTCTGTAGGGGCATTAGCTATCATATTTAGTACGATAGGAGCTCCACCAAAATGAGTAACTTTATGGTCTGTGATTAATTGAAAAATTTCTTTGACAACAATATTACGAATAAAAATTATTTTTGCATGTAACATTGCAAGCGTCCAAGGGTACCCCCAACCGTTACAATGAAACATAGGTACCGTATAAAGGTAAGTTAGCTTATTAGGCATATTCCATGCAGCAACACTTCCCATTGACATTAAATAAGAACCGCGATGATGATACACAACACCTTTAGGCTGACCGGTTGTTCCAGAAGTATAGCTCAAACCTATCGCCTGCCATTCGTCTTGGGGTCTTATCCATTCAAAATCAGAATCTCCTGTTTTTAGAAAACTTTCATATTCGAGCTCTCCTACTGGATTGACATTCTGTAATCCTGCCTGTTTATCATCAATATCAATTATAATTATATCGTGATCAATTTGTTCTAATGCTTTTATTACTATCTCATGGAATTGACGATCGACTATCAAAACTTTTGCGTCACTATGATCGAGAATATAAGCGACAGTTTTTGCATCTAATCTAGTATTGATTGTATTAATTACAGCTCCTGTCATAGGAATAGAATAATGAGCTTCAAAAATTTCTGGCGTATTTGCAGCCATAATTGAAACCGTATCACCTAAACCAATTCCTATTTTATTTAGGGCGCTCGCAAACTGAATACAGCGATTATAAACTTGCTTCCAGGTATAATGACGATCTTTATAAACTAGTGCTTCATAATCGGGGTAGACATCTTTGATACGCTCTAAAAAACTTAAAGGAGTAAGAGGTACGTAATTAGCTTTTGTTTGATCCATTCCTGTATCAAAGCTATTCATTAGTTTTTTAACTTTCTGCCAGTTGATAACATCATATGAATCCTATCTCTTGTTTTATGAGATTGGATCAAATTAATCAAAGACTCTCTTTCTAAATCATATAAATTTTGTTCACTTAAATCTGTAGATTTGGAATTAGCCCCTCCGCTTAAAACATCTGCCAAATAGAGACCAATATCAACATCATAACCTGCAATAATATGTTGAGATTCAAGCTCTTTAAGGACTTCGTGCATTTGTTGTTTAACAGAAATTCCGCTGAGTCGAAAAGCTGGTTTTTGCGGTGCTTGATAGGAATTTTTTAATGAGTTGATCAGCTGAAAGCTTTCAAATAAAAGTCGGTCTCTATTTTCAACCACTACATCTTGCTCTCTTATTAATTTTAATGGGAGGGCTAGGATTGGTGAAGTGGCTATCTTGCCATAGCCAATAATATTAAAAACTTCTAATGCAGCATCATCATGATTATTTTGAAACTTAGGATCTTGAACCCATCTCCATAATAATTCTTTACAACCTCCTCCACCCGGAACCAAACCAACTCCCGTTTCAACTAAGCCCAATGTGCTATTCATATGAGCAACCATTCGGTCACTTTGACAGGCAACTTCAAACCCTCCTCCAATAGCAAGACCAGAAACAGCACTAATTGTTGGGAATGGCGCGTACTTCATTAAACTGCAAGTATTTTGAAAAGAGCTTAAATATAAATCAATACCCTGCCAATTTTCATCATCCGCTAATCCTATTAAAGTATTGAGATCTGCTCCAGCTGAAAAATTCATTGCTTCATTATATACAACAAGACCATCAGCTTTATGTTTATCTGTTAGTTCTACTGCTTCGTATAAAATTTCCATAGCTAAACCATTTAAAGCATTAGCTTTTGTATGGAATTCCACGCATAAAATATTTTGGTTAAAAGAATGATCCTCTAACATCCAAACTGATGCTGCTTGGTTATGAATAAGAGGTTTAGAAATTTTCTGTAGGTCACCTAAACGATAAGTATCTTTTCCTCTTTCAATTTTTGTTAGTCCTTTTGATGAATGGAAATAAGAAGACTGTTTAGAACTATAAGGATTGTCTTGGGATTTTAAAGTTTGCAATAAGAAATCAGGAACTACTGAAATTTTTTCCACTCTATCAATATATTTTTTCAGTCCATATTCTTGTAACATTTCAAATGGACCTTTATACCAATTAAATCCCATACGAATTGCATCATCAATATCTATGAGCCTTTCTGTGACTTCTGGAATTAAATAAGCACAGTAATTTACAATTTTTGAAAATACACTAAATGCATAATCACCATATTGACTGTCATCATCTAAAAGAGCTTTAATGCCTTCTCTTTCAACCTTATGAGTTAATTCCAAATCTACTTTTTGAAAATCGTAGTATTCATAATTTTCATAATTTAATGCCTTTGTGAATTCATTGCCATCTATGTTTTGATTCTCATAAAAGCCTCCTTTTCCCTTATTTCCAGTAAAACCTTTAGATAAAAGACCTTCTACAATAGTATGGGGTTTGACAACTTTCATGAAAGGGTCATCTGCTGACAATTCTTTCTCAAAACTCTTGAGGACGTCTTTCATGAGATCAATTCCTATTAAATCGTATAGGCCAAACACTCCAGTTTTAGGAATTCCCATTGGTCGCCCAAACAAAGCATCAGCTATTTCTACAGGTATCTTTCTCTCCAGAGCTTCATACATTGCCACTTGCATAGCATATACACCAACGCGGTTTCCAATAAAACCTGGAGTATCTTTACAGTTCACAATACCCTTACCTAATTGATTTTCACAAAAATCTTTTAAGATTTTTATTTTTTCCTGATTAAGATTTGGTGTTTCAACAATTTCTAATAAACGCATAAATCTAACAGGATTAAAAAAGTGAGTAATACAGAAATTATTCTTCATTTCTTCTGACATCTGTTCTGTTAAAATAGCTAATGGGATTGTTGACGTATTAGAAGAAACGATTGATTGTGAATTTCTTGTATCCTCAATTTTTTTATAAAGAGTATGTTTAATATCAATTCTCTCTACAACTGCTTCGATAATCCAATCTGCGTCACCAACATGATGGAAGTCCTCATCAAGATTTCCTGCCTGAATATATTTAAGACAATTTTTTTCTACTAATAATGGAGGATCGGATTTTTTAATATTTGTAATTGCATTATTTGCGATTAAATTTTTATCGCCTTCTTGAGAGGGCAAATCTAATAAGACAGTAAAGATTTTTGAATTTGCCAAATGGGCAGCAATTCCTAAACCCATAGTACCAGCTCCAATTACAACAACTTTTTTATAAAATTTAGACATTCACTAAAGCCAATCTCTTCCAAAAATAATATACAGTACTGATACAAAAACAATATATCCGCATATATAAATTAGAATTTTATAGGTTCTTTTACTTTCATTTGTAGGTTCTTTCTTCTTTTGTTGTCGGGCAAAATAATAAATCACCCCAAGACATATGAGTAGGACTGGTAGTAATCCAAATTGATTTAAGTATTCATTGATCATTGATAGTATTAAAAATTCCTGTCTTTAGGTGGGTAACCTATCAAAGACTGCTTTGTTTTCGAAGAAATTTTTTTCCTAAATAAACCAAAAAAACTATTTTTTCTATCTCTTTTCAAGTAAGTTTCTATTTGAAATGTATAAAGCACCTATAGAAGATTTAGATTTTGTACTCAATAAAATCATTGATTTACAAGCAATTAATAAATTACCAGGGTTTGAGGAGGTTACGAACGACCTCATTCATCAGGTATTAATTGAGGCAGATAAGGTTTCTGTTTTGCTTTCTGAGTCAAATCATACAGGTGATCAAATTAGTTCAAAAAGAAATGAAGATGGAAGTGTTACAACTCCGCCAGGATTTAAAGAATCTTATAAGGCTTTAGGCGAAGGTGGATGGACAAGTTTAGAGGCCCAGGAAAAATTTGGTGGTCAACAAATGCCTACTATTGTTGCAGCTGCTGTTAATGAGATTTGGCATTCTGCCAATATGTCTTTGGCTCTCTGTCATCTTTTAACACAAGGGTTGGTTTACGCTCTTCAGAAATCAGCATCTGAAGATCAACAAAATTTATTTATACCTCCATTAATTGAAGGTCGATGGACTGGAACAATGAATTTAACTGAGCCTCAAGCTGGAACTGATTTAGCAGCTATTAAAACAAAAGCCGTTAAGGAAGGAGATCATTATAGAATTTCTGGACAAAAAATTTATATCACATACGGAGAACACGATATGGCTGAAAATATTATTCATCTTGTTTTAGCTAGGACTTCAGACGCACCGGAGGGAGTAAAAGGTATCTCTGTTTTTTTAGTACCTAAATTTAATGTAAAGCCCGATGGTAATTTAAGTGATCGCAATGATGTGACCTGTCTATCTATAGAAAAAAAATTAGGAGTCAAAGGTTCTCCGACAGCTGTTTTACAATTTGGTGAAAAAGATGGAGCAATCGGTTATCTTGTAGGCGAAGAAAATAATGGCTTACAAATTATGTTTGAAATGATGAACCATGCAAGATTTGCTGTGGGCATTCAAGGTCTATCCATTTCTGAGAGAGCTTTTCAGCAAGCAGTTCATTATGCCAATGACCGTGTTCAAGGCATACCTATTGATAGTCAAAAGGGGGATCCTATTATTCATCATCCGGATGTTTTAAGAATGCTGTCTGTCATGAAATCTGAAATTGAAGCTATGCGAGCATTTTCAATATACGGCGGATTTACAATGGACATGGCTAATCATTTAGATAATTCAGATATTTATTGGCAAGAAAGATCATCTTTATTAGTTCCTATTATTAAAGGGTGGTTAACAGAGCGCTCTCTAGAAATTACTTCTCAAGCTATTCAGATTCATGGAGGGATGGGCTTTATTGAAGAAACGGGTATTGCTCAGCATTTCCGTGATGCTAGAATTCTTCCGATTTATGAAGGAACAACTGCTATTCAGGCCAATGATTTGGTTTTTAGGAAAACAATTCGTGATCAAGGGAAGTCAGTCAGACTTTTATTAAATGAAATTCAAGTCGAAATGGATACATTGTCTACTGAGGAAAATTCTATAGTTAGTAAATCTGCCAAAACTATGATCAACGCACTATCAACCACTGAAAATGTTATTAATCATTTCTTATCAACCTCTAATGATCAGAAACGTTCTGCCGTTTCAGGTGTTAACTACTTAATGATGCTCGGTTATGTATGTGGTGGATGGATGATGGTGAGATCAGGAAGTAAAGCTTCAGAGGAAATAAGTAATTCAAAAAATCCTAGTAATTTTATGAAAGCCAAACTCGTAAGTGCTGATATTTATATCACTCACTTATTACCAAAAATTAATTCTTTGGCAGAAACAATTATTCAAGGAGACGAGTCTGTTTTAGCAATGAAGCCTGAGTGGCTGAGCAATTAATGTTTCACTAAAGATTTATATTGATCTCTTATTTTTTTAGGCCAAACAGATTTCATATATTCAAGAATTGACCAAATATCTTCATCGCTTAATGTCTCGTTACCTTGCATTTTACCCTGATAATTAGGATTATAGATTTTAAAGCCATACCTAATTATTTGAAATAACTGATCAGGAGAGTGATGCCAACTATGACCCTCTCCATTTAAAGGAGGTGGTAGACTTTGACCATCTTCATCCTTACCCGATGTCCAGTTTTTTTTTCCTTCTAATTGAGAACCATGGCAACTTGCGCAGTTTGACATATACAAAGTCTCGCCCTTAGAAATCATGATATTAGCCTGTTCTAGGGAAATTGTTTCCTCGAGATTAGTTTTTTTTTCATTGTTAAAATTAATAAATTGAATAATCCCGATAATAATTACTATTATGCAAAATAAATAAATTAGAATTTTTTTTATTCGCATTATGTGTTTGCGTAATTTGGACCACCACCGCCTTCTGGCGTAATCCAATTAATATTTTGGGAAGGCTCTTTGATATCGCAAGTTTTACAGTGAATACAATTTTGAGAGTTGATTATAAATTCTGATTTTTTAGTTTCTTTATTATATTGAATATCATAAACACCAGCTGGACAATATCTTAAAGCGGGCTCATCATATTTTTCTAATGTATAATTTATAGGTAAATCAGGATCTTGGAGTTGTAGATGAACAACTTGGTTTTCAGCATGACTAGTCCCGGCTAAATAAACTGAGGATGGTTTATCAAAAGTTATCACTCCATCATACTTTGGATAATCAATTTTTTTTGAATCTTTAGCTAAATGTAAAGTTTCATGATCTGCATGCTTGTGCTTTAAGGTAAAGGGAAGCTTTCCTTGAAAAATTAACTGATCTATACCAGTAAAAATTAATGCCGGGATTAAACCCCATCTAAAACTTGGCTTTACATTTCTTGCTTCATACAACTCCTTATAAATCCATGAGTCTTTAAAAAGTTTTTCGTAATTTGATAAATCTTCTTTTCCATAGAGATGTTGTTGGATAGTTTCTGCTGCAATCATGCCACTCTTCATAGCAGTATGAGAACCTTTAATCTTTGGCATATTTAAAGTACCTGCATCACAGCCAACAAGTAAGGCACCTGGCATATGCATTTGCGGTAAACTTTGTAGCCCTCCTTCAATTAAAGCCCTCGCTCCATAAGAAATTCTTTTTCCATCCTTTAATAATGAGCTCATTTTTGGGTGAGTTTTAAATTTTTGAAATTCATCATAAGGCGATAAATAAGGGTTTTGATAGTCTAGGCCTATGACATAACCAATAAATATTTGATTATTTTCAGCATGATAGCAAAAGCTACCTCCATATGTTTTTGGGTCGAGCGGCCAACCCACACTATGCATCACTTTTCCTTCTTGATGCAATGAAGGATCAATCTCCCAAATTTCCTTAAAGCCAATCCCATATTGTTGAGGTGACGCCTTTTTATCTAAGTCAAATTTTTCTATTAGCTCTTTTCCTAGGTGCCCTCTACACCCTTCTGCAAATACCGTTACCTTACCTTTTAAAATTATTCCTGGTTCAAATGTGTCTTTTGGGTTTCCTTCTTTATTAACGCCCATATCTCCCGTTTGGATTCCCGCAACTGTGCGATCTTCATTGTAAAATACTTTACTAGCTGCAAATCCTGGAAAAATTTCTACTCCTAAAGTTTCTGCCTGCTCCCCTAACCATCGACATAAATTTGCAAGACTTATTATATAGTTACCATGATTTTTAAGTGATTTTGGAAGTAACCAAGTTGGAATATTCCAACTGTTTTTTTTATTTAAAAATAAAAACTCTTCGGAATTGACTTTAGTTTTTAGCGGAGCTCCTTTTTCTTTCCATAAAGGAATGAGCTCATCCAGTGCTTTTGTTTCAAAAACATTACCACTTAATATATGTCCCCCTACTTCTGCTGCCTTTTCAATTACACACACTGAAGTTTCAGAATTAAGCTGTTTTAATTTAATAGCTGTTGATAGACCAGCTGGACCAGCGCCAACAATAACAACATCGTATTGCATTTCTTCTCTTTGAATTTGTTGATTTTCAGACAAGATTTTATCTTAAAATATTAATTTCTATTTGGCGATATTATTTAGAAGATCTAATTCTTTAGAAAATTCAGGCAGTACCTCAAATAAATCTGCCTTTAGGCCATAATCTGCTATAGCAAAAATAGGGGCGTCTTCGTCTTTATTAATAGCAACAATAATTTTACTTTCTTTCATTCCTGCTAAATGTTGAATTGCACCCGATATACCAACAGCAATATAAAGTTCAGGAGCTACCATTTTACCTGTTTGTCCTACCTGACACTCATTTCCAATATATCCGGCATCGACAGCTGCCCGAGATGCTCCTACTGCAGCATTTAATTTATCCGCTATTTCATTTAAAAGTTTAAAATTATCAGCACTTTCAAGTCCTCTTCCACCAGAGATAACAATTCTGGCATTACCTAATTCCGGTCTTTCAGATTGGGCTTCTTCTCTATTAACAAATTTTGTTTTTATTTCCTCAAGATTAAAAGTAATTTTTTCAACCATTGCATTCCCCCCAGATGATTCTACAGGCTCAAAAGAAGTAGGTCTTACTGTAATAAACTTTATTGAATCTGATGATTGAACTGTCGCAATAGCGTTTCCCGCATAAATAGGCCTAATAAAAGTATCTGCTGACACAACAGCTGAAATATCTGATATTTGTGAAACGTCTAATATAGCTGCTGCCCGTGGCATGAAATTTTTTCCAAATGTTGTGGAGGGTGCAAGAATATGAGTATAATTTTTTGAAATTTGCACTAAGACTTGGGATAGCTGCTCAGCCAATTGATGCTCAATTAAATCATCATTAATTTGTAAGACTTTAATAATTCCTTCAATCGCTGAGGTTTGTTTCACTACTTCATCATTATTAAAACCACAAACTAACACATGGACTTCCGCATCTATCTCTAAGGCTGCCTTGACTGTATTTAAAGTTGAAGCTTTGAGAAATTTGTTATTATGTTCGGCAATTACTAAAACGCTCATTAAATTACTTTTGCCTCATATTTTAATTTTTGAATTAATTCTTTCACATCAGCTACCATCACTCCACCTTTACGAACCGGAGGTTCTTCTACTTTTAAAAACTTTACTCTCGGCGATATATCGATTTCCAAATTTTCAATAGCGATCACGTCCAAAGGTTTTTTCTTAGCTTTCATAATATTAGGAAGAGATGCAAATCTTGGTTCATTTAATCTTAAGTCACAAGTTACGACAGCTGGTAATTGAATTTCTAAATGTTCAAGACCTTCATCAATTTCACGAGTGATAGTGATCGTTTTATCGTTTATTCCTAGTTTAGAAATGAAACAACCTTGGGGCCAGTTCAGCAAGGCAGAAAGCATTTGTCCTGTTTGATTAGAATCATCATCAATAGCTTGTTTTCCTAAAAGAACCATGTCCGGTTGTTCTTTTTCAACAATTGCTTTGAGTACTTTAGCAACCGCAAGAGGCTCAATTGAAACATCTGTTTTAATTAAAATTCCTCTGTCAGCTCCCATAGCCATTGCTGATCTAATTGTATCTTGGCATTTCTCCTGCCCTATAGAAACAACAACTACTTCAGTAGCTATTCCAGAATCCTTTAATTTTAAAGCTTCTTCAACAGCATTTTCATCAGGCGGATTCATTGACATTTTTACATTATCCATCTCAACACCTGTTAGGTCTGACTTGACTCTGATCTGGACGTTATAGTCGATGACTCTTTTAACTGCTACTAGAAGTTTCATAATTATTAAGTTGAATAAACTAACTCGATATTAGAAGAAAGTTAAGCTTTAATTTTTTTCATTTGTGGATCGTATAAAGACTGAAGATGAACATTGCATTTGACTTTTTTAGTGGCTACTTCTAGTTCATAAGACCCTTCTAAGACATAGTTTTGATCAATCGGATCCTCAGATCTCACATAGCCATACCCTATTGGTTTATTGATTGTATATCCAAAACCACCACTACTTAACCATCCCACTCTTTCTCCATTTCGGTAAATAGTTTCTCTGCCTAATAAAATAATTTCAGGATCATCACAGGTGAAAGTTGTAAATATCTTTTTGATACCATTTTTCTTTTGATCTAAGAGGGACTGTCTTCCAATAAAATTTATATCTTTTTTAAGTTTCACAGCCCATCCAAGGCCTGCTTCTAAAGGAGTATGATCTGGACCAATATCAGAACTCCAAGCCCTATATCCTTTTTCCAATCTGCAACTTTCAATAGTTCTATATCCTGCATTTACTAAACCTAATGGCTCACCATTTTTCATAAGAGAGTCATAAATATTTTCTGCGTGCTCAATTGGAAAATGTAGTTCCCATCCCAATTCGCCCATGTAGGTAATGCGTAAGGCCTTGACGGGACAGTTATTAATTAAAATATTTTGAAATGTTGCAAAAGGAAATTTTTCGTTATCAAAATTATTATCTGAAGAGGCTTGGAGTATTTCTCTTGATTTTGGTCCCATTAATGAAAAAACAGAATGAGCAAAAGTTATATTTTCTAATTGCACATTATAGCCAGTCGGTATATTTGATTTGATCCAATCGAAATCATGAGTCATAAAACCTGTACCTGTTACTAAATAAAAACTTTCTTGACCTAATCGAGCTACAGTTAAATCAGCCTCTATCCCTCCTCGCTCATTTAGCATTTGTGTGTAGATTAAGGAGCCAACAGGTTTAGAAATATCATTAGCACAAATATAACTTAAGGCCTTTTCAGCATCACTGCCTGTTATGAGGAATTTTGCAAATGAAGTTATGTCAATGATGACTGCTTTTTCGCGGGCAGCTTTATGCTCTTCACCTACAATGGAAAACCAATTTTGGCGACCATAAGTATATTTATCTTTTGCCTCTACACCTTTAGGGGCAAACCAATTGGGCCTCTCCCATCCTAGTTTTTCACCAAAACAAGCGCCATTTTCTTTTAATTTTTCATAAATAGGTGATTTTTTATAAGGGCGGCCACTACTGTGTTCTTCAAATGGCCAAGCAATCGTATAGTGCTTTGCATATGCTTCATAAGTTCTTTTTCTTACCCAGTCTGTTTCTTGGTGGGGAGTTCCAAATCGTCTTATGTCAACAGGCCATAAATCATAAGGGGGTTCTCCTTTAGTTACCCATTCAGCAAGAGCCATTCCCGCACCTCCACCTGCAGCTATTCCATATGCATTAAATCCTGCCCCGACAAAAAAATTATTTTGTTCAGGTGACTGACCTAAAATAAAATTTCCATCTGGTGTAAAGCTTTCTGGACCATTAATTAACTCTTTTACTCCGGCAGTTTCTAATAAAGGCACTCTTCCAAGAGCATTAGTCATTAATTCCTCGAAGTGGTCAAAATCTGAATCAAGAAGAGTATAATGAAAATCTTTAGGTATGCCTTCTTCTGCCCAACTTTTTGGGTTAGGCTCGTAGCCACCCATAACTAGTCCTCCAACTTCTTCTTTAAAATAAATTAAACGGTCAGGATCACGCAATGTTGGTAAATTGGATTGAACACCTTCAATTTTCTCAGTTACTAAGTATTGATGTTGAAAAGGAACAAGCGGAACATTGATGCCGAATTTTTCAGCAAAAGTTCTAGTCCATTGACCTGCACAACATATCACTTTTTCACAAGAAATATCTCCTTGAGAGGTTTTTAATCCTTTGATTTGATCGTTGTCTTTAATTAGATCTAGAACTTCCACTTCTTCAATAACAATTGCTCCTTGAGAGCGAGCGCCTTTAGCTAAAGCCTGAGTAATATCTGATGGATTTGCTTGACCATCGGTCGGAAGAAAAGCAGCTCCCACAACATCACCAATGTCCATAATAGGCCATAAATCTTGAGCCTCTTTGGGTGATAATAAATCCATTTCTAAACCAAAAGAATGCGCTGTTGTTGTTTGCCTTTGAACTTCGGTCCATCTTTCTTGATTGCAGGCAAGTCGTAGACCTCCATTCATTTTCCATCCAGTACCAAGACCAGTTTCCTTTTCCAGCTTATTATATAAATCAACAGAATAGCCTAATAATTGTGTAATATTTGCATTCGTACGAAGCTGTCCAACTAAACCAGCTGCATGAAAAGTTGTTCCAGAGGTGAGTTTCTTTCTTTCCAGTAACACAACTTCCAGACCCATATGGGCTAAGTGGTATGCGGTAGAGCAGCCAATAATTCCACCCCCAATAACTACTATTTTAGAAGAATTTGGTAATTTAGATTTCATTTTATTTACTCAAACTATCATAAGATGCTTGGAATTTTAAATGATAATCTTTCGTGTACTGCTGGTAATCAAAATCTAGACTTGAGGTAATTTCAGAAACCATACTCCACATAGTTTCTCTTAATAAAGATGAGCACTTCATTGCATAGTACTGCTCTAATAATTTATCTGTTATTTTTTTTTCAAAATATTCTTCTAATAAGTTTGTTTCATCTTTTGAAGTTAAATCATTATTTGAAGCCAAGCCCCCTAAATCAAATAGAGGACTATTGAAGCCCGCATACTCCCAGTCTACTAACCATAATTTAGAACCATCATCTAAAAAATTTGCTGCCAATAAATCATTGTGTCCATAGACAATCTCGTGTGGAGAAGAAAGCTTTTCTAAATTGCTACAGTTTTTTAAAAGTTCTGGAATTAAAGAAATATATTTACTTTTTTTATCTTGTAAAAAATTTGCATAATTCCTGATAACATGAAATACCCAAAAAATCATTGGAGCTCCAATTAAATGATGGGGAATCTCTTGATGAACTTTTTTAATTAAAGGGATAATTCTATTAATATTATTTCTTACAAGCCCTGGGTCAAAAGTTATGCTTTCAATAAAATCTAAAACCAAAACTCCTTTTTCATGATGAAGTATTTTAGGGCTAACCCCTACTTTATGCGCGGCCTGACTAGCCATTAATTCATTTGAGCGAACCACTAAATGTTCAGGAATATCCTGACCTATACGAACCACTGTTTTTTTCTCTTGATCTGTGACGATAAAATTATGATTGGTAATACCTCCCCCCAGCACCTTGACTTCAATTGGGCCAGACCAGATATTAAGAGAATTTATTAACTTAGAGTGATCCGTGTCCATTTTACATTATTCCGTATTTAATTTTCAATCGATTGCTGGATGCTACAATAATTTTATCAGCGATAATAGCAATAAAAGCAACACATAATCCAGCAACGAGTCCTCTTCCAATATCTGCTTTTGTTAAAGCTATATACACTTCTTGACCAAGATCTCTAGTGCCTACTAAGGCTGTAATTACTAGCATGGAAAGAGCTAACATAATTGTTTGGTTGATTCCCAACAAAATTTGAGGAAGAGCTAAGGGCAAACGAACTTTAAAAAGTAATTGTCTCGGAGTGCATCCGCTTATCAAACTTGCCTCTATTAATTCTTTGTTAATATTTTTAATTCCATGAGCGGTGTAACGGATAGCAGGTGCTAGAGCATATAGAATAACGGCAATCATTGCCGTAAAGTCACCCACTCTAAAAAGCATTACAACAGGTATCAGGTAAACAAAACTGGGAAGTGTTTGCAGTGTATCTACAAATGCAGTTAAAATTCTATCTGCTTTTTTATTTAACCCCGCAAAGATACCTAAAGGAATTCCTATTAGACATGCAATGATAACACTGGAACCGCAGAGATAGATTGTAATCATAGCCTTTGTCCATAATCCGGAAATAACAATAAACATTAAAAGTAAAAAAGTTAAAATTGATAATTTGAATTTTCCATAGTGCCAAGCAGTGATAGTAATTATTGTCACCATCCAGGGCCAAGGAATAGCTATAAAAAATTTTTTAATAGGCATGAGAAAAAAAATTAGTAAAAATACTTTTATTGATTCTAATAAATCATAGTAATTAACATTTATAAAACGCATGGAATTTTCCCAGAAAACTGAGGTGCTTACTGATAATTCTTCAGGATAGCTTTTGATAAATTCACTAACAAATCCCATAAGATAAGTGGCAGCCATTACTGCTAAGCATATGAGTAATAGTCCATATTTTTTAAAGATACTTTGTTTTTTAGATTTACTGTCGGGTCTTAATCTCACATAAGCTTGGCTTAAGCGATCGAGTGCTACGGCTAAAATTACTATAGCTAAACCCGATTCAACACCTCCTCCAATGTCTAGTTTTCTCAAAGATGTCAAAACATCATAACCTAAACCTCCAGCTCCAATCATAGATGCAATAATAACCATATTGAAAGAAAGCATTATAACTTGATTAACCCCCACCATAATTGTTGATTTAGAGGAAGGTATTAAAACCTTCCACATTAGTTGTCTATTAGTACAGCCTGATATTAATCCAAAATCTTTAATTTGAGGATCTACACCTTTTAGAGCTAATATTGTTGTGTGAACCATTGGTGGCATGGCGTAGATAACAGTCGCAATTAATGCTGAAACAGGACCAAACCCAAACATTACCAAAATAGGAACAAGGTATGCAAAAACAGGAATGGTCTGCATTAAACTTAAAACTGGCCTTATAATTTTTTCAATTATTTTTGATTTATATGATGCTATGCCCAAACTTAATCCTAATAAAACTCCTATGGGCACTGCAATAATAATTGAGGAAAGAGTAATCATAGCACTATTCCATTGACCAAATACTGCAAGATAAAAAAACGATAAACTAACTAAAGCCACCAATACTTTATCCTTAGTGTAAATAGCTAGACTTGTAATAATTGTTGTTACGGCAATCCAACTAAGAGGAGGTAAGATTAGCTGTGCCTCTTGACCTTGACCTTTATAAAAACCTTTAGCAAATAAAGAAAGTATAAATTGATAAGGTTGTTCTATTATCCATGAAATAGATCTTGTTAAATCCTTGAAGCTAAAAATTACAAAATGAGCTTCATTCATAAGCCACTTTACAAAACTAGAGATATAAATTTTTAAAGGGAAGATGAACTGCTTAGGATATTTAATAGCCCATTCTATTCCTAAATAAGAGCACCATTCTTTTCCGTATAAGTAAAATATAAAAGTTAAAGTTAGTAAAAAAAAAAAAATTACCTGAGAATGATTTTTCTTATAAAGCATTTAAAATAATCTAAGGGCCTATTAAACCCTTAGATAAAAAATAAATTAAGTAAGAGTTACTTAATCCAGCTTTCCCATTTACTTTTGTTGTTAGCCATCCATTCTGCCACAACTCCTTCGACGGTGCCGCCTTCTAAATCAACTGCTACAATCATACTGCCCATCTCATCATTACTAAGAGTAAATGATTCAACTGCTTTATATGCATTTGGCCACTTTTCCTCTAATTGACTTGAAGCAACTTTCCATATTGGACCTCTAGGCTTACCACAGTCATAAGCAGAATTTTTATTCGTACCCCATGATGGATCCGTGTAACATTCAGTTGTGTATTCTGGAAATTCAACCCACTCGCCATCAAATTTTGCAGGTGCCCAGTGAGGAGCATAAACCCATAACATAATAGGTGCTTTTCTTTGGTAAGCTGATTCTAGTTCAGCAAACAATGCAGCATCTGTTCCTGCATGTATTACTTCCCAATCCAATCCAAGAGCCTCAACTCTTTCATCATCAAAGCCACCCCAAGTAACAGGAGCTCCTAGATATCTTCCCATTGGTGAAGTTTCTGCTGTAGAAAAAGCCTCAGCACAATCATTTAAAGCTTCCCAGTTTGGAAGACCAGGACACACATCTTTCATGTAAGATGGATACCACCACTCTTCAATTCCTTCCATTCCTGTTGATCCAATATTTACTACACGACCATCGGCTGTGTATTCATCCATTGCATCACGACCAGTAGTTTCCCACATCTCCATAGCTAAATGAAGGTCGCCAGTTTGAAGGCCAGCAAATTGAGCTAGATAATCAGCTTGAACTAATTCAATATTGTTTCCAGCTTTTTTAAGAACTTCTGCCATGATATTTGTAGTGATCAATTGACCAGTCCAATCATGAAGTGTCATCTTTATAGGATCTTTTGAATCCTCAGCTTTAATAGTATGTGCAATAAATAAAAAAATTACTGACATAAGTATTATTATTCTATTGTTAAATTTCATTTAACATTCCTCCTTGTTATTCCTATATAAATTTTACATAATTATATAAGAATTGATAGGAAGAGAATATTGAATAAAATCAATGGTTTTATTTATTTATCGAGAAATGAGATTAGAAAATAAGACTGCAATTATAACAGGCGGTGCTTCCGGAATAGGAGGAGCAACTTCAAAACTTTTTTGTAAAGAAGGCGCTAAAGTAGCAATCTTAGATATTAATGAGAAAGCCGGACGTGAAATAGTTTCAGAAATTAATTTAAATGGAGGTAAAGCCATATTTTTTAGAACTGATGTTTCAAAATCAGCAGAAGTTTCCAAGTCTATTAAAGCTGTCATAAAAGAATTCAATAAAATTGATATTCTTTTTAATCATGCAGGAACAATCATTGTAAAGCCTTTACATAAGTCAACGGAAGATGATTATGATCGTTTAATGGATATCAATGTTCGTTCTGCTTTTTTAACTTGCAGTAAAGTCATTCCGCATATGTTAGAGAATGGGGGTGGTTCAATAGTTATTACATCTTCCATTGGAGGAGAAAAGGGTTTTGCTTATGAGTCTTTATATTGCATGACAAAAGGCGCTGTTTTGCAATTAGCAAGATCAATTGCTGTAGAATATAGAGACAATAACATCAGATGTAATGCTGTATGTCCTGCATTTGTAAAAACAGATCATGGACTCAGAGAAATTGATGAACTTGATGCCTTAGGTCAAAAATGGAATGAAGCTGATTTAAAAACAGTTCAAGGTAGGCTTTGTAATCCAGAAGAAGTTGCATCTGCAGTGCTTTATCTAGCTTCAGATGAATCTAGTTTTGTGAATGGGAATGCTTTTTATGTTGATAACGGTTGGTATGCAAAAGGTTAAATTATAATTAATTTTTTTTATTAACTTTTGCAACAAAATGAAGTCCAAAAGCCACTGCCGGTCCAATACCAAAAGCAAAAAGCAATGTACCTAATCCTACTGTGCCACCAAGTATCCAACCTACGCCAACTACAGACACTTCTATAGATACTCTTACCCAAGCAATTGGATATTGGGTAACTCGCTGCAGACCAGTCATCAATCCATCTCGTGGACCAGGACCTAGATTTGCTGTTAAATAAATACCACTTCCCAGTCCAACTAATATTACTCCTAAAGAACCTACTATTAGGTTTATAAAATAACTACTTGTTGAAAAATCAAATAAATATATAGACAAGTCAATAGTGCCAGCAATGATGATGATATTTAAAATTGTGCCTACTCCAGGTTGTTGCCTGAGTGGTAGCCAAATCAATAGAACTCCAACACTGCAAGCAAAAGTAGCAAAGCCAATTGACCAGTTAAGATTAATAGCTATGCCTTCTGCAAAAACTAGCCATGGACTAAGTCCTATCATTGAATGAATTAATAGAGATTCACCGAATCCAAAGATAGTTAGTCCAAACACTAAGTAAAAAAGAGTTTTGATTTTTGGTTTAAAATTTAAAGGACGGTCTGAACTCCATTGAGTAGTAGGAATATTTTTTATTTTAAGAAATTTCATAAGTTGGAATGTCTTCTAACTCCCGATCTAACAAAGCTCTTATTGTCAGCTCACACCCAGTTTTTTCTTAAGTTCACTAGATGATGTGGTGTAACGAAATACATACTTTTTATCACTATAACAATAATGAAATATTTTTTTTGCAGCTAAAGCAGCCTCATGAAATCCGCTTAATATCAGTTTTAACTTTCCGGGATAATGACAAATATCTCCTACGGCAAAAATACGAGGAACTGAAGTTTCAAAATTTTCAGTATTAACTGAAATTAAATTACTTTCTAAGTTTAATCCCCAGTTAGCAATAGGTCCAAGTTCTATTTTTAATCCAAAAAATGGAAAAATTGCGTCAACATTTTCAATCTGAGTACCATCTTCTAATTCAACATTAACTTGTCCTTTATTGTTATCTATTAATTTTTTAACCGTACTCATATGGAAATTAGCTTCTTGGTTATCAACCATAGTCATAACCTTATTAATTGAATCTTGAACGGCTTTAAATTCTTTGCGTCTGTGAACTAAAGTAATAGAATTTGCTATATCTTTAAAACCTAAAACATAATCCAAAGCGGAGTCTCCTCCCCCTGCAATAATAATTTTTTTATCCATAAATTCTTTTCTGTTTTTGACAGAGTAAAAAATATTTTTTCCTTCAAAAGATTGAATATCTGCAGCTGGTAATTTTCTTGGAACAAAAGATCCTGCTCCAGCAGCAATAACTATAGATTTACATTCTATAGTGGTATTAGCATTTGTTTTTACCAATATGGAATCTTCATTTAAAATTATTTCTGATGTCATTTGGTTTAAATGAAAAGTTGGTTTGAAAGGTTCTGCTTGTTTGACAAGATCATCAATTAACTCTTGTCCTGTTAAGGCCGGCCTACTAGGAATGTCATATAAGTTTTTATCTGGATACAACTCAGCACATTGACCTCCTATCTTATCTAGATTATCAATTAAGTGAGCCTTAACATCTAAAAGCCCTAATTCAAAAACTGTAAAAATTCCACAAGGACCAGCTCCAATAATGACAACATCTGTTAAATGTTTTTGACCGGGTTCTTGTATATCTACCATTATTTAATTCCTAAGGGATAAGGACGAGCTTACCAATAAATTTTTTTTCCATGAATTCTATTTGTGCCTGCTTTATATCTTTTAAAGGAAAAGTCTTTGCAACTAAAGGCTGAATTTTATTTTGCTCAATATACTCAATCAAATCAATGAAAATACTGACATTATTAAATGTAGAACCATAAAAAGTTAAATCTTTAAGGTAAAGAGTTCTTAAATCTAGTTCCACTATAGGTCCGGCTATTGCTCCACTAGTAACATATCTGCCACCAGGTTTTAAAATTTCTAAAATTTGAGGCCATTGATTTCCCCCAACTAAATCCACCACTAAGTCTATAGAGTTCTCACCTAAATTTTTTATCAAAGAGTCATTTCTATTAATTGTTTTATAGGCTCCTATTTTTTTTAAATCTTCTGATTTTTCTTGAGAACATTGAGCAAACACATTAGCGCCTCTTAAACTTGCTAATTGAACAGCCGCCGATCCCACTCCGCCAGAAGCTCCTGTGATTAAAACATTTTCTTTTTTTACAGATGCTTTTTGCAACATACCCTCAGCTGTAGAATAAGAACAAGGAATTGAAGCAAGTTCAATATCAGTCCAATTAGAATTAATTAAAAATGCTTCGTTGCTATCCACACAAGTATATTGAGCAAAACCTCCATGAATTTCACTACCCATTGTTTTCATTCCTAAGTAATTATTTTGCATCGTTCTCACGATTACTCTTTCCCCTATGCGAGAATCATCTATCGATTTTCCAACTTTAACAATATGACCACAAACATCTGCACCTTGAATAATAGGAAATGCTAAACCTTCTCCGCTCCAAGATCCTGAATCATTTTCTAATTCTTGGAAGCCCTTGTCGCCACCTTGATTAGTCTCTTGAATAATTTTTTTTGAATACCATCCTAGACGTGTATTAATATCTGTATTATTCACACCTGCCGCAGATACTTGAATTAAAACTTCATTTTCATTAGGAATAGGAATAGGTAAGTCGTCTCTGTAAATTAATTTATCAAATCCCCCATGGCCAATTAAGTGAACTCCATGCATATAACTATCAATCTTAATTTTGTTCATTACCTACCAATTTGTATAGGAGTCTCTATCTTGATAATCTTTAAAATGCCAAGTAATATTCTCATGATCCTTAAAAAAATACACATTACCCTTTTCGTTACTAGCTTGTTCTATGATGGTACATTTAAGTTGTTGTTCTATAAATTTTTTTGCATCTATCCTTCTAAGGCAGGGCTGACAAAATCCAGCTTTCCTAGATTCTAATAAAGATGATTGTTTTTTAATTTCGATAAATAAGCTTTCTGGACTTTTAAACATACTCGTTCCATTGTCGTCTATAATTCTAAATTCACCACCATCAAATATTTGAACTAAAAAATCACAATATCTAGGGACATCTTGGACATGAACTTCTAAATGATCAAAAAATGATTTTTCAGTCATACTGACTTGCTCAAAAAGATCGATTCAGCCCTTTTTCTCAAGATGTATTTCTGTACCTTGCCTGTTGAAGTTTTCGGTATAGCTTCAAAAATAAATTTTTTAGGAACTTTAAATCCCGCTAATTTAGCTTTGCACCAATTAGAAGCTTCATCTTCAGTAATATTAGCATTTGTTTTCATCTCTATAAAAGCACAAGGTCTCTCGCCCCATTTTTCATCTGACATTGCCACGACAGCTGCTGAAATAATATTGGGATGCTGAGATAAGACTTCTTCAATTTCAATAGAAGAAATATTCTCTCCTCCTGAAATAATAATATCTTTTGAGCGGTCTTTAAGTTGGATATATCCATCTTCATGAAGAACGGCTAAATCACCCGAATGAAACCAACCACCTAGAAAAGCTTCATCATTAGCTTTTTTATTTTTTAAATATCCTTTCATGACAATATTTCCCTTAAACATTACCTCTCCGATAGTTTTTCCATCTCTAGGAACTGCTTTCATATTTTTAGGATCTAGAACATCCAGACCTTCAAGAGGAAGGTAGCGGACACCCTGACGAGCTTTCAATGTGGCTTGAGAAGAAGAATCTAGAGCATTCCAATCAGAATGCCATTCGTTAATTACAGCTGGTCCATAAGTTTCCGTTAAACCATAAAGGTGGGTCACATTAAATCCTGCATGTTTCATGTCAATCAAAACTGACTCTGGGGGTGGCGCTGCAGCAGTAAAGAAATTAATTTCTTTATCTGATTTGTACTGATCTTTATTTTCTAAAGATAATATCACGGACATCACAATAGGAGCTCCACATAAATGAGTTACATCATTTTCTTTTATAGCATTCCATATAGACTCTGCTCTCACTTGCCTTAAGCAAATATGTGTGCCAATAATTGTAGACATAGTCCATGGAAAGCACCAGCCATTGCAGTGAAACATAGGTAGTGTCCATAAGTAAACAGAGTGCTTTTCCATCGAAGCTACTAATGCATTACCTTGGGCAAGCAAATATGCTCCTCGGTGATGAGAAACAACTCCTTTTGGATTTCCTGTTGTTCCAGATGTATAACCAACAGATATAGCATCCCATTCATCTTCTGGCATTAACCATTGAAAATCATCATCTCCTGTTTCTAGAAAATTCTCATAATCTATCACTTCGTGATTGACCGATGCATTACTGTCACTGTAATCACACTGAGTATCATTATATTGAATTAAAATTGGTAATGATTTTACTAGAGATAAGGCTTCATTCACTAAAGACGATAACTCTTTATCAAAAATAAGAATTTTTGAATCCGCATGATCTAGTTGAAACGCTATTGCACTTGCCTCTATTCTTGTGTTAATGGCGTGTATAACTGCCCCACACATTGGGATGCCGTAATGAGCTTCCAGCATGGCTGGTGTATTAAGTAAGAGAGTCGATACAGTATTACCCCTAGAAATATTTTTTTTTATTAATGCAGAGGCGAGTTTTTTTGAACGTAAATAAAAATCGCTATATGTTTGTTTCAATGATCCATGAATAATTGCCGTATGATTTGGAAATACATCAGCCGCTCTTTCTAAAAATGAAATAGGTGTTAATGGCTGATAGTTTGCAGAATTTTTATCAAGATTAGTATTGTAAGGGTTGGTCATTAATTAATCTTGCCAATTAGGGGATCGCTTTTCTAAGAAGGCATTAATACCCTCTTCAGCATCAAGTTGAAGCATATTTTCAAGCATGACTCCTGAAGCGTATTGATAAGCTTCAGGTAAAGACATATTTAACTGTTTATAAAAAGCTATTTTGCCAGTCTTTAGAGTCATTGTTGATTTTTTAGAAATAGTAGTTGCTCTTTCTAAAACAAATTTTTGAAGTGTTTCATCTTCCACACTTTCGTTAATTAATCCTATTTGAGAAGCTTTCTGAGATGAAATAAGTTCACCCGTTAAAAGCATTTCCATCGAATGTTTATTAGATATGTTTCTAGACAAAGCTACCATTGGTGTTGAGCAAAATAATCCAATATTTACTCCAGGGGTTGCAAATCGAGCAGAAGTGCTCGCATAAGCTAAATCACAACTTGCCACTAATTGACAACCTGCTGCAGTTGCAATTCCTGCCACTTCTGCAATGACTGGCTTAGGATTATTAACAATAGACTGCATCAATGATGAACATTTTAATAAAACTTGAGTAAAATATGATTTTCCTTTATCTGGATTCAAACGTTCAGCACGTATCTCTTTCAGATCATGCCCTGCAGAAAATACAGAACCTTCAGACGCAATTATGATAACTCGAACTTTTTTATCAATAGCAGCATCATCTAAAACTATTTGAAGAGATGACATCATTTTCTCAGATAAAGTATTTCCACTCTTAGGATTATTCAAAACAACTTTTAAAATACCATCAGAATTTAAATCTGTTTTTAATATACTATTACTAAGATCTGTATTCATTAGATAATTAAGTAATTATTACTTCTAGTTCATCTGAAAGTGAGTTTGCTATGAAACAATATCGATGTGCTTTATCTTGCATTGTTGCCATCTCTTTTTTATCTACGGAAAATCCATTAGAAAAATCTATTTTTGGTTGTAATTGAATTTTTGTAACAGCCATTTTTCCTTTGGAGTTTTTCCCAAGGAATGCAATTGCTTTATCTTTATAACTTACAACTGGCCATTTCATTTTTGCCGCTAAAGCCAAAAAAGTCATCATATGACAACTGCTAAGAGATGCTGCCAATGTTTGTTCAGGATTAGTGTTCGAAACACTCCCTCCCCAATCTGGAGCAGAATCGGAAATAATTTTATGTTCAGATGTAAAGATCACTTGATGAACGTTAGAGTACTTACCTGTGTTCATTTCACCTTTATCCAATTCCCAGATTAGGTCAATTGATAATTCAGACATAAGTACTTAAACTTTACTGGAAATCCAATTTTTAATATCTTCTTCACCACTCACGCCTATTTTAGAGTCAAGAATTTTTCCATCCTTAAAAAGGATCATTGTCGGGATACTTCTTATTCCAAAGTTTGTAGGCGTTTCAGGATTTTCATCAATATTAATTTTTTTAATCTCTACCTGACCTTCAAGTTCACTAGATAATTTTTCAAGGATAGGGCCTAGAGTTTTACAAGGTCCACACCATTCAGCCCAAAAATCTACAAGAACAGGTTTTGAACTATCGATAACTTCTGTTTTAAATTCAGAGTCACTTATTTGTTTAATAGACATAGGAGTAATATAGGTATTAACCTGAGTGTTTCAAATATAATTCCTTTGTTCCAACATGAGTAACATGAGCACTACAAGAAAAACCATATATTGTTTGATCTTTTGAAGCCTGTCTCCACTGATCTTGCAAAGGAAAGACATTTGGATAGTTCTTAAGACAATTTTCTCTTATTAGATGGCATCCTTGAAACTGCGTATTATAGTTATCAGAAGGAATTATTAATTGATTTTGATTACTCTGGTGCAGATCAAAAATTTCTTTACTGGGGTTTGTAAAAAGAAGATTAGTAATCTGTGAATTTTTACTAAAAAAATCTATTCCTGATTTTAAATCGCTAAGAAAGTCTAACTGCCAATAATTATCTGAATTAAAAATTAAAAGATCTTTACCTTTTGATAAAATTTCTTTTATTCCGCCTCCAGTATCAAGAATTTGTGAAGTTTCGTCTGAAATTTTTACATTTGGATAATTTTCATGAACAAAACGAATAATTTGATCAGATTGATAATGAACATTAATATAAATGTCTTCCTCTTGGATAGCTTGAGCCATATCAAGTGCATAACTAAGAAGATTTTTTTTTCTAAATGGCAGTAAGGGTTTAGGGGTATTCTCCGTAAATTCTTGCATTCTTTTACCATAACCAGCAGCTAATATTAAAATATTCATAACTAGGATGTTTCCTGATGGATAATTCCCAATAAATCTCTCAGTTCATATAGTTTTAAATGATCGATATGTAGATTAATTTGATGCCATGTATTTTGTTTAAAATTTTTTAAATAAATTGCTTTTCCTTTTTTATTTAAATAAATCCAGGCGCCTAAAATTCTCAAATTTCTCGCTAAACTAACAAGATGGATATCATCAGTCATAGCTTTTTTTTCATTAGGCTTAATATTTTTAAGATAGGAATCAAGAATATCATTTGTCATTTTTTTTGAATAAATTCTTCTTGCATCAAATACTAAAGAAGCAATATCTAGTAAAGGATGATCATAACTTAAATCTTGATGATCAATCACCCAAACTTTTTTTTTATAAAAAATTAAATTATCAAGAAAATAATCTCCATGGGTTAAAATTGATTGATAAATACTAATTTTTTTAAAAGTTTTTTTTAAATTTTTTAATAAAAGATTTAAAATAAAATCATAACCATCAATTTTTTTTTTATAATGATTAACATAAAGGCTTATTCCCCAAACAGCACTTTTACTTAAAGCATTTTTAGGTCTAAGAGAAATATCTTTAAATTTTGATTGATTATTTTTTAATTTAACTAAATGGCTTGAAGCCTCAAGAAGAATTGTCTTGAGATATCTTGATTTGATATATTGCGTAGCATTATTACTTGGCAGGTAATTCATAACAACACTTACTGTTGAATTATTGGAGTAAAGCATCTCAGGTACTGGTATCCCGATTATCTCAAAAGCTTTTGTGGCATTAATATATTTTTTGAAATCCTGTGGTTGATTGACAAATGATAGTACTAAATATTTATCAGTTAAAGATTCATATAACCTAAATTCTTTATTTGAAGCATCTGAATTAAATTTTTTGAAAGATTGTATTTTTATATTTTTTTCCAGAAAATAATTTTTTATTTTATCTAAATTAATTTTATTATTTTTAACCATTTTTGACTATGAGTATGAAACTTAAAAATTCTAGCATTATTTTTTATTGATATTGATATAAATAAAGCTTCAGGGAGGTACTTTTCTTTCATTTTTTTACGAGGCCACTCCATTAAAATACAATGATCTTGTAAATAGTCTTCAAGATCACTTTGATCTTCTTCTTTAATATTATACAGATCAAAATGTAATATATTTAAGTCCTTAAAATTATAGGTATTAGCTTTTTGGTAAGTGGGACTTCCCTGAAAATGAAATGATTTTTTTTTTGCTTTGGATACTAAAGATATAATTTCTCTAATCAAAGTTGTTTTACCTGATGCCATATCCCCTTCCAAAAAGATAAGATCTCCATTTGATAGATCTTTCGATAAAGGCCCTACAAGGCTATGAAGTTCATTTTCTGAGTGAATTAGTTTTGAAAAATTCAATTAAGATAGTGATTTGAGAGCTTCCACTAAATCTAAAGCTTCCCAAGAAAAGAAACCTTTTTGAGAATCATATTTTCTTCCAAAGTGTCCATAGGCTGATGTTATTTCGTAAATCGGTTTATTCAGTTGTAATTTTTCTCTTATTCCTTTGGGTGTTAAATTCATTAATTCAGGAATTATTTTTTCGATTTTTTCTTCATCAATATTATTTGTTCCGTTTGTATTAACGTAAATTGATAATGGTTTAGAAACACCAATTGCATAAGATAATTGAATTGTGCATTCAGCACATAAATCTGCTGCTACAATATTTTTTGCAAGATACCTTGCAGCATAAGCTGCCGATCGATCAACTTTTGTAGGATCTTTTCCTGAAAATGCTCCTCCGCCATGTGGTGCGGCTCCACCATAAGTATCCACTATGATTTTTCTTCCGGTTAAACCTGTATCTCCATCTGGACCTCCAATAACAAAATTACCAGTTGGATTAACATAAAATTCATCATCCACTAAACCTTCTAGCAGATGAGCGGGTATGGATTTCTTTAAAATAGGTGTAACTAGCTCTTTAATGTCTTGTGGGCTCAGTCCTTCTTGATGCTGAGTTGAAATAACAACTGAAGTAACTGACTGAGGTTTTCCTTTGACATATTTTAATGAGACCTGGCTTTTAGAGTCAGGCTCTAAGCCTTTTAAGGATCCATCTTTTCTTCCTTGTGCCATGAGTTCTAAAATTTTGTGAGAATAATAAATGGGCGCCGGCATAAGGTCATCCGTTTCCTTACAAGCATAACCAAACATAATTCCCTGATCACCAGCACCTTCGTCTTTATTTGATCCTGAATCTACGCCCATAGCAATATCGCTAGATTGCTCGTGAAGAAAATACGAAATTTCAGCATTTTTCCAATGGAAACCTTCTTGTTCGTAACCGATGTCTTTAATACATTCTCTGACTTTTTCGATAACTTCTTCCTTGTCGTCTTCTACAGGGCCTCTTACTTCCCCCGCTAAAACTACTTTATTAGTTGTTGTAAGGGTTTCACAAGCTACACGCGCAAAAGGATCTTTGCTAATAAAGTGGTCCACAACCATATCTGAAATTCTATCCGATACTTTATCTGGATGTCCTTCGGAAACTGATTCTGAAGTAAAAATGTAATCTCTTTTCATTTTTAATATCTATAAGTATCTTTTTTAAAAGGACCCGTTTTATCTAAACCAAGATAATCGCTTTGGTCTTTTGTTAATTCAGTAAGTTTTGCGCCCACTTTATCTAAATGAAACATAGCTACCATTTCATCTAATTTTTTCGGTAAAACATAAACTTTGTTTTCATATTTACTATGGTTTTCCCATAACTCTATTTGAGCTAATACCTGATTTGAAAAAGAAGCACTCATCACAAAACTAGGATGTCCTGTAGCATTTCCTAAATTAACTAATCTCCCTTTAGATAAAATAATTAATTTTTTTCCATCAGGAAAAGTCACCTGATCAACTTGAGGTTTAACTTCTTCCCATTTATAATTTTGTAAAGATTCAATTTGAATTTCATTATCAAAGTGACCAATATTACAAACGATCGCTCTGTCTTTCATATCTCTCATATGGTCTTGAGTAATAATATCTGTATTACCAGTAGCAGTAACAAAAATATCAGCATACTTTGCTGCGTCATTCATAGTCACTACTTCATAACCTTCCATGGCCGCTTGTAAAGCACATATAGGATCTACTTCTGTAACTTGGACTCTTGCGCCCGCACCACGAAGGCTTGCGGCACTTCCTTTACCTACATCTCCAAATCCACACACAACAGCAACTTTACCTGCCATCATTACATCTGTACCACGTCTAATGCCATCAACTAGACTCTCCTTGCAACCATATAAATTATCAAATTTACTTTTTGTGACTGAGTCATTCACATTAATGGCCGGAACTTTAAGCTCTCCTTTTTCTACCATCTGTTCTAAACGGTGAACTCCAGTTGTAGTTTCCTCAGATAATCCTCTAATATTTTTTAATAGATCAGGATATTTTTCATGAATTCTAACTGTTAAATCTCCTCCATCATCTAAAATCATATTGGGTACCCACCCATCAGCCTCTATAGTCTGATCAATGCACCACAAAAACTCTTCTTCACTGAGACCTTTCCAGGCAAAAACTGGCGTTCCGCTTTCAGCAATTGCCGCTGCAGCGTGATCTTGAGTGGAATAAATATTACAAGAACTCCATCTACATTTTGCTCCGAGAGCTACTAGTGTTTCAATTAAAACGGCTGTTTGAATTGTCATATGGAGGCAACCCATAATATTCGCTCCTTTAAGGGGCTGAGCTTTGCCAAATTGTTCACGAATGGCCATTAATCCTGGCATTTCTGTTTCTGCTATTTCAATTTCTTGTCTACCGAATTGATGCTCGGAGATATCTTTTACTTTAAAATCATTCATAGCCGAAAGATATATAGTAAGAAATTATACTGCAAGTAATTTTTTTATATCAACTGTGTTTAATTCTTGAGCCCAATTGCTGGATCACTAATGAAGCCTTGTTATGACCATGCTCTAAAGATTCCTTGATTGAGTTACTTAGTAAATATTTCTCTAAGAAGCCAGCTGCAAAATTATCTCCTGCACCAGTAGTATCAACAACACTTTGGACTATTTTAGCTTCCTCATGGACCACTTCGCCTTCATGAAAGAAATAACCTCCCTCTTTACCTGAAGTCATTACAAATTTTTTATTTATATGCTGGAAGTATTGGGCGATGTCAGACATGTGTTCAGACTGAGAAAATTCTTTAGCTTCTTCTAAATTGCAAAAAACTAAATCCACATTGCTGGAAATAAAATCCTCTAATTCTAGTCTATTTCTCATTACACAAAATGGGTCTGATAAAGAAAAAGATAATTCAAATTTTAATTCTTTGGATAATTCTCCAACTTTTTTTAATGCCGCTTTAGTTAAATCGTGGTCCCATAAATAAGCTTCCATATAAACATGATCAATTCCTTGAAATATTTCTTTATTTATATCTTGGACACTCAATTGTGAGCCTATGCCAATGTGAGTTGCCATAGTTCTCTCACCATCATGAGTTACTAAAATGTTACAGCACCCTGTGGGTAAAGAATCTTTTTCTTTGATTCCTAAGAACGGTATTCTAGCTTCTTCCATATCTTTAAGAAAAGCATGACCGTAATCATCGTCATTAACCTTTCCAAAAAACGAAGCTTCATGTGAAGAATGATTTAATTCATGAATAGTATTACAAACTGACCCTCCGGAAGTAATTGTTGGATTATTAAAATATTTTCTAATTTGAGAAATCTGGGTTTCCTCTATAAGCGACATAGACCCTTTATTGAGTCCTAACTTTACAATCACCTCATCATCTACTTGCGCAATGATGTCAACCAACGCAGTGCCAACTCCTAATATTTTTTTCATGGGAAAATCTTATCAAGGTCACTATTAGATTACATTACTCTATATGGTCACATTTTAGCGTTAAGATTTTACGAATCTAAAAATGCTAAGCTTCATGAATTGCAATGCTTTTATGAGATCTCAATTAAATGTTGAAAATCTCATCGATAATCTGTGAATAAATCCCTGGAGCATGTGGGTATAATTCTAATTAATTGATTGAATTAACTTAATTTTAAGAATTAAATTAGTTTAACTATTGACTAACAAAAACTACTTGTAGTATATTCATTAGGCAAAGCACACTAGATCTAGTGTATTTTGCTTATTTTATTAATTTTTGAGGTTGCGCCATGGAACAAAACAACAATTTAAAGACTAGGGAAGAAATCTCAGACACTAGTAGTACGAGTAAAAATAATGAAAGTTCTAATAGTATCAACCTATTTAGCCTTAGCGTTGTAAGAAGAGATGGCTCAATCACACCTTTTAAATCTGATAAAATTGGCAATGCTATAAGAAAAGCGTTTCTTGCTCAAACAGACATAAGAAATAATGAAGAAATTGATAAAACTGTAGTTAAGTTATCAGAAACCGTCACCTCGGCTCTCACAAGAAGGATTGCTGATGGCGACATGATTCACATTGAAGATATACAAGATCAAGTTGAATTAGCGCTTATGAGAGAAGAACATCATAAGGTTGCAAGAGCCTATGTTCTCTACCGTGAGCAAAGATCTTCACAGAGATATAAAACTGATCAATTAAAAGAACAGGCCGGTGTCAGAGTTTCTTCCATGATGGTCTTGAAAAGAGATGGACTGCAGGAAGCTGTTTCATTAGATAAAATAACAAATAGAATTTCAGTTTTATCGACTGGCTTAGAAATAGATCCTATCATTATTGCACAAAAAGCTATTCAGGGACTATACAACGATATTACAACAACAGAAATTGATAACTACTTAGCGGAGACAGCTGCAGCCTTAACAGTTGAACATCCTGACTACTCTTACTTAGCAGGAAGAATAAAAGCTAATTCTCTTCACAAAGAAACTCCAGGATTTGTCATTGCAAGCAAAAATCTTTTCAACGATGGTCTTTTAAATGAGACTTATTACAAAAAAGTTCGAGAGAATGCTGAAGCCATTGAATCTATGATTGACTACGACCGCGATTATCTTTTTGATTATTTTGCTTTAACTACATTAATTAGAGCCTACTTACTACAGTTTGAAAATAGAACAATTGAAAGACCTCAAGATCTTTGGATGAGAGTAGCTCTATCAGTTTCAAGTGATGAATTTAATTTTGATGCAGTAAAAAGAACATACGACATGCTCTCTAATGGATTTTATACTCACGCAACACCTACTCTATTTAATAGTGGTTTAAAGATGCAACAACTCTCATCTTGTTTCTTAATTGCAATGGAAGATGATTCTATTGAGGGTATTTTTAATACGATTAAAGACTGCGCTTTAATATCAAAAACTGCAGGTGGTATAGGATTACACGCTCATAATGTCAGAGCTGGCGGAAGTAGAATTAAATCTACAAATGGTAAGTCTAATGGGCTTATTCCATTTCTTAAAATATTTAATGAGACAGCGAAATCTGTTGATCAAGGTGGCGGAAAAAGAAAAGGTTCTTTTGCTATTTATTTAGAGCCTTGGCACGCTGATATTGAAGCATTTCTCGAACTGAGAAAGAATACAGGGTCTGAAGAATTTAGAGCTAGAGATCTTTTTTATGCTTTATGGATACCTGATTTATTTATGCAAAGAGTTGAAGATGATGCTGATTGGACTTTAATGAGCGAACATGAATGTCCTGGCTTATCCGATACTTACGGCGATGACTTTAACAAGCTTTATACAAAGTATGAAAATGAACTACCTCATCTTACTAAAATGAAAGCTAGAACATTAATGTCTAAAATTATTGAGGCTCAAATCGAGACTGGACAGCCTTATATGCTTTACAAAGATGCCGTCAATGAAAAGTCAAATCAAAAAAATATCGGGGTAATTAAATCTTCTAATCTTTGTGCTGAAATTGTTGAGTATTCAGAAAAAGGAGAAACTGCGGTTTGTAACCTTGCATCTATCGCTCTTCCAAAGTTCGTCAAAGAAGATAAATCTTTTGATTACCAAAATCTTTACGAAACAGCAAAACTTGCTACAAAAAATTTAGATAGAGTGATTGATATCAATTATTATCCTACAGAAAAAACAGGGAGATCAAATAGTCTTCATAGGCCAATCGGATTAGGAATTCAAGGTTTGGCTGATGTCTTTTTTTTAATGGGTATTCCTCATGATGGAGAGGAAGCAAAAGAAATTAACATCAAAATATTTGAGACAATTTATTTTGGATCCGTTGAATCTTCAATGGAACTCTCAAAAGAAAAAGAGCCCTACTCGACATTTAAAGGTTCTCCCATATCAGAAGGAAAATTCCAATTTGACTTATGGAATACAGCTCCTTCAAATATGTGGGATTGGGAAACACTAAGAAAACAAGTTATGGAACATGGGGTTCGTAATTCTCTTACAACTGCATGCATGCCTACAGCTTCTACTGGTATTATCTTAGGAAATACAGAAACATTCCAGGTTCAAACATCTAATATATATAAAAGACAAACTCTTTCAGGAGAATTTTTATTAGTTAATAGACATTTAGTGAAAGAACTTTCTAAGAGAGGTTTGTGGGGCAAAGAAATGAGAGATAATATTGTTTTAGAAAACGGTTCTGTGCAAAATATTCCAGACTTTCCAGAAGATCTTAAGGAGACTTATAAAACTGTGTGGGAAACATCTCAAAAAACAGTAATCGATATGGCTGCAGATAGAGCACCTTTTATTGATCAAACTCAATCTATGAACTTGTGGCTATCAAGCCCTACCTTTGGAAAAGTCAATTCTATGCATATGTATGCTTGGAAAAAAGGATTAAAAACAGGAATGTATTATTTGAGAAGTAGATCAGCCGTTGATGCAGTTAAAGTCACTGTTTCTTCAGAAAAACAAGCTAAAGATCAATTCTTAAAAGCTTCCCAAAATAATGAACCAGAAGATTGTTTGACATGCAGCGCTTAAAGGTAATAAATAGATTTTAAATAAATGATATCCAAAGGCGTTAAATCAATTTTTCCAATCAAGCATCAAGATATTTGGGATAGATATAAACAACATATTCAAACATTTTGGACGACAGAAGAAGTATCTCTTCAAGATGATTTAAGAGATCTAAAAACATTAAAAGAGGGTGAAAAGCATTTTATAAAACAGGTTTTGGCTTATTTTGCAAACTCAGAAGCAATGATCAATGAAAACCTTGCTAGTAGGTTTTATAATGAAATTCTTATTCCAGAAGCAAGATGTTTTATTACCGTACAAATGGCAAATGAAACAACTCATGCCGAAATGTATGGTCTACAAATTGAAGCGTATGTAACAGACGACCAAGAAAAACAAAAATTATTTACCGCGATTGAAAATGTGCCTTGTATTAATCACAAAGGACAATGGGTTGCAAAATGGCTTAATGGAAAACAAAATTTACTAACGAGATTAATTGCTTTTGGTTTAGTAGAAGGATTATTTTTTGCTGGATCATTTTGTGCAATTTATTATTTTAGAAAAAGAGGATTACTACCAGGTTTAGCTTTATCTAATGATTGGATCGCTAGAGACGAAGGTATGCATTTTAGTTTCTCAGCCCTAATGTATAAAACCCTTAGAGATAAATATAATAGTGGAACGCTGACAGATTCAGACGTTAGAGAATTAAGTTTAATCTCAGGCAATGTAGCTCAATCAGAGTTTGAAGAGATTGTCAGAGAAGCGGTAGAATTTGAAAAAGAGTTTGTGAAAGATGCATTACCAGTAGATCTTATTGGAATGAATAAAGAAATGATGTGCCAGTATATTGAAGCAGTAGCAGATCGTATTGCAGATCTTTTTGAATTTGACAGAGTTTTTAATACTGAAAATCCTTTTGACTTTATGAGAGCCTTAGATGTTCAGGGAGTAACAAACTTCTTTGAAAAAAGAGTATCGGAATATCAAAAACCAACTGACAGAGCACTGACTTTTGACGATGCTTTCTAAATGAAAGTAGAAATTTACTCAAAAGAAAACTGTGTGAATTGCAATAAAGCAAAAATCATTTTAAATAAATTCGGCCCTAAAATTCTTATGTTAGATCAAGATTTTACCAGAGAGGTTTTTTTTGAAAAATTTCCAGATGTAAGGTCTTTTCCTCAAATCATTATAGATGATAATCACATTGGAGGTCATATTGAGGTTGAAAAATGGCTAGCTTTTAATAAGCCAGATGAAGATTTTTAGTGCCAAAAGAAAAATATCAAGAAATATTAGATTTTTGGTTTAAAGACTCGACCTCAAAAGATCACTGGTCCAAAAACGATGAATACGACAAAAAAATAAATGATCTTTTTATGGATGATTTAGAGAAAGCTATTCGAAACGATTATGATAACTGGCAGGATTACTCAAAAAGTAGCCTAGCCCTCATAATATTACTAGATCAATTCTCTAGAAATCTTTTTCGGAATAACTCTAGATCATACGCCCAAGATACCAAATCAAGATTGCTAGTAACAGAAGGTGTGGATAGAGAATACTTAGAAGAACTGGATTTAACTGAGAGGTTATTTTATCTTTTGCCGCTTGTGCATAGTGAAGAAATGCAAGATCATTTATTTGTACAACAACTAGGGGAAGTATTCTTAAAGGATCATCCAAATTATTTAGGAATCAAAAAGTCATGGGATGATCATACTAAAGTAATTAAAAGGTTTGGCCGGTACCCCCATCGCAACGAAATATTACAAAGACAATCCACATTAGAGGAAATTACTTTTCTAAAAGAACCTAATTCTTCCTGGTGATTTAGTGAGCCTCTGACCAGTTCTTACCGCTACCACTATCAACCTTAATAGGAGTATCAAATTTGATAAACTCTTCATGACCTTTTTCCATAATATTTATAATCTCTTCAATAAATTTTTCTTCTTTGTTGTGCACTTCAAATAATAATTCATCATGAACTTGTGAAATCATTCTAGTTTTTAATTTTTGTTTTTTGATTTCAGTATCAATTTTAATCATGGCTATTTTAATTAAATCGGATGCAGATCCTTGAATAGGGGCATTAATCGCTAACCTTTCAGCATAAGATCTCAGCATAAAATTTTTAGAATTAATATTTTTAATAAAAGATTTTCTACCAAACAAATTTTCTATATATCCATTTTTCTTACTATTCTCAACTGAACTTTTCATAAAATTTTCAATATTTGGAAATTTCTTAAAGTAATTTTCTATAAATAATTTTGCTTCTTGATTAGAGACACTCAGCTGTTTAGCGAGTCCAAATGCACTGATACCATATATAATTCCAAAATTAATAATCTTAGCCATTCGCCTATCATCTGGATTAATATCTTTTTTATTAAATACTAGTTGGGCTGTACTTTCATGAATATCAATATTATTTTTAAAAGATTCCAGTAAAATAGGATCTTGGCAAGCTTCACATAAAATTCTTAATTCTATTTGTGAATAATCTAGGCTGTATAATTTAAAATGATTATCTGCAATAAATGCTGTTCTTATCTTTTTTCCGACCTCGGATCTAATAGGTATATTTTGAAGATTGGGCTCTGAAGAACTAAGTCTCCCAGTAATTGTAGAAGCAATATTAAATGTACTATGTATTCTATCTCCTTTATCGGCATGATCTGCTAAAGAAGAAGTATAGGTGGAATGCAGTTTTGAATACTGTCTCCATTGCAAAATATGTGTAGCAATCTCAATCCCTTCGCTTTCTAACTGTTCTAAAACAGATACATTTGTTTGAAAATCTCCTGCTTTGGTTTTTTTGGAAACATTAATTTCTAATTTTTTAAAAATTACTGTGAGCTGTTTGGGTGATGCCACATTAAAATCCTCACCAGCGATAGAAAATATTTTTTTTTCTATTTTATGAATTTCTTTTCCAATTTCTAATTCCAACTTTGAAAGTAGTGGTCTATCAATTTTAAAACCTACACTTTCCATATCTTGAAGTACCAAACTTAATTTTTTATCCACCTCATAATAGATCCAATTATTCTTATCTTGTGCTACAAGTGGATTTAATCTATTAAATAATTGTAAAGTTGCATAAGAATCGTAGGCGGCATAATTGGTAGCAAATTCAAGCGGCACTTCAGAAAAATCTTTATAATTTCTTTTAGATTCATTTTTCATCACGTCTTTAAATTTTTCTTTAGCTTCTCCAAAATAATAAAAGTATAGATCCTCTAGGTTATGTCTGGTTAAGCCATTATTAATAAAATATGACATTAGTAAGGTATCTTGAAAAGATATGGTCTTAACGCCGTATCTCTTAAGAATAACACAATCATATTTAGCATTATGGAAAACTTTAATAATAGATTCATCCTCACATAAATTATTTAAAAGGATGAGAATTTCTTTCTGATCTTTTTTATTTATTATATTTTCAGGAGATATAAAAGGTATATAGACAGCGTCTTGACTATAGGCTATTGAAATTCCAATAATATTTGCCACCTCCACATTCAAACTATCTGTTTCTAAATCACAGGCGATAACTTCTTCATTGCACATTAAGACTAAGAATTCTTTAATTTCTTTTATATCTGTGATGGCTTTAAATTCTTTCTTAATTGGTGGTGAGTGAGGGCTAGTCTCGTGAAGTTCTGATCTAATAAGTGACTTAAATTCATACTTTTTAAAAAAATCATTTAATTTAGGAGAATCATCGAAGGCTTTTATATCTTTAATCTCTATAGGTAACTCTAGATCGTTTTTTAAAATAACTAATTGATGACTTATTTTTGCCAGTTCCTCGTGTTCTTGAATGAGATTTTTAATTCTAACATTAGTGATTTCTTCTTTTTTAATGAGAAGATTTTCAAAGCTTCCAAATTCATTAATTAATTTTGAAGCTGTTTTAGGTCCTATTCCTGGAACACCTGGTATATTATCAGCGGTATCTCCAATTAAAGCCTGAACATCTGTAATTTTATCAGGTGTAACTCCAAATTTCTCGAAAACCCTTTCTTCATCTATCTCAATGTTTTTCATAGGATCAATAATCTTTATTGTTCCCGTTAACAGTTGAAAGAGATCCTTATCAGAACTGTAAACGATAGTATTAATATTATTCTCTTCTCCATATTTTGCATACGAAGCAATAATATCATCTGCCTCAAAATCTTTTTTCTCAATAACGTCTAAGCCAAAAGCATCGATCGCTTCTCTAATGATTTTAAATTGTGGGATGAGATCTTCAGGTGCTTCAGAGCGATTAGCCTTATATTCAGAATATAATTTATTTCGAAATGTATTCCTTCCGGCATCTAAAACTATAATAATTTTATCGTCATGATATTGATCGATTAGTTTGAGCATCATATTACAAAAACCGTAAACAGCATTAGTTGGAATACCAGAACTATTCGTCATAGGAGGTAGCGCGTAATAAGCTCTAAAAATATAAGCAGATCCATCAACTAAAATTAACCTAGGATCTGTAATCATTTTTATAGGATAGCCTATCGAGTCAATAAAAAAACCTAAAAGAACTATTCTTTTGGTGCGTGTTTATTTAAAATTCTTTGCAAAGTTCTTCTATGCATTTTTAAACGTCTAGCCGTCTCAGAAACATTTCTATTACATTGAGTAAAGACTCTCTGAATATGTTCCCATCTTATTCTATCGGCTGACATTGGATTTTCAGGTGGAGGGGGTAAAGTGCCTGTGTGAGACATTAATGATTTTTCAATATCATCAATATTTGCCGGCTTAGGCAAATAATCATCAGCACCTAGTTTTACAGAAGAAACTGCTGTCGCAATATTCCCATAACTTGTCAGCATAACGGTTCTACATGTTGGATTTTGTTCTTTAATTACTTTAATGACATCTAATCCAGAACCATCACCTAACCGAAGATCTACAATTGCATAATTAAATGAAAATTTAGCTAATATTTCTAGAGCTTCTTTTTTAGAAGCTGCTGCAGTCACAATAAAATCTTTTCTCTGAAATGAGGTTGTTAATCTCTCGCGGAAAGATTTGTCATCTTCTATGATAAATAAACTTTTTTCTTTTATTTCTTCTAATTCTTTAATTTCTTTTATTTCTTCCATTTCAATACAACTTCTGCTCCATTATTGTTAATAACTTCAACGTTTCCTTCAAGATTTTCAATCATTTGCTTCGTAATAAAAAGACCTAATCCCATATTTAAGGTGTTATTTGATCTCGTAGAATAGAATGGTTTTCCAAAATTAGCTATAAACTTTTTATCAAAACCTGGTCCATCATCTTTTATTTTAATAATATAATAATCATCAAATACCTCTGAAATCACAATAATATTCTTATTAGCAAAACTAATGGCATTATTAATGATATTAGTCATCGCAATATTTAATTCAGGGGTAAGGGATATCACAATATTTCTTGATAGTTCGTCAGATCTATACTCCATATTGATACGATTAAAATTTTGATGGTATTTTTCAGCTAAAGATTGGACATATGCATCTAAAGACATGTCTGTCACTTCGCTTGAAAGTTCTTTAGATTGAGGATTAGTCGATAAATCTTTTAGAATTTCTTTACACCTATCTAATTGTTCTTTTAATGTATTAATATCACTTGCGTACTTCTTATTTAGATTGATGTCCTTTTCAAAATCATTAACAATTAAATTAATCGTATTTAACGGCGTTCCCAGCTCATGAACGGCAGCTGCAGCTAGACCTCCAACTTTGAGCAATTCTTTTTCATTTTGAAGTTGTGTACTTGCAAGTTGGTAGGCCGATTGTGTTTTTTTGTAATTTAATGAGAAATAATAAAGGTAAAAGACCATAAAAATGCTACTTGTAAAAAGTGATATCATGATACCCAAGCTATAATTATCATTTAATATCGGTCTAATATTTTCAGGCAACTCTATATAAATATTAAAAATAATTGCAAAACAAACTAACGATAAACTCACAATCATTAAAATCTTCTGTATAGAAAGATATGTTGCTGAAATTGCAAGTGGTGCCAAAATTATAAAGATAAATGGATTTGTATAACCACCGTTAATAGCTATCAGACAAGAAATTTGTAAAATATCAAAAAATAAAAAATAAAAAATCTGATTTTCAGATAAAACTCTATCTCCTCTTTTTAACAAATAGTAAGTGAATGTATTACTAATGAGGAGTGATCCCGCAATTAAGCTAGAAGCAATAATAATGGAGTTACTAACTTCAACTATATTATAAGTAATAATTAAAGCTAAGGCCTGTCCTATAAAAGCAATAAACCTGATGAGCGTGAAATCTGATGAATTTACAAATAAAAAAGTATTTTTCTGAAGCAAATTAAATGTCTAAATTAGCTACTTTGATTGAATTTTCTTCAATAAAGTTTCTTCTGTCAGTAACGTCATCACCCATAAGTTTAATCAAAACGCTTTCCGTATTAGTGACATCGTCTAATTTTACTTGAACTAATTTTCTATTATTTTTATCTAAAGTTGTTTCCCATAGTTGCTCAGGATTCATCTCTCCTAAACCTTTGTATCGATTAATTGCCTGACCTTTTTTACTCATCTCAAATAAAATATTGAAAAATTCAACTAAACCATAACAAGGAATTATTTCATTTGAATTAGTTTTAGTGATACCAAAACGTATATCTGTAGATTTATCAAATCCTTTTTCATTCATTAATTTCATATTTTCAAATAAAATAAAATTTCTTATATTCACTAATTTATCTAACGGTAATTTAATAATTTTCTGATAACCATCTTTTTCCTCTAGAAATATTAGATTATTACTAATAAGATTCTGAAATGTAAATTTTAAACCTTCGTCTTTTTTTATAGAATTTAAATTAGATAAAAATCCTTTAAAAGAATTTTTGTTTATATCTTTTGGATTAAAATCCTCCATAAATAAAGATGTATTAATAACTTGGTCAAAGAATTGTAAATCCAAGTAAGAAAGATCAAGATTTTGATAAGCAGAATTAGCTCTTGCTGACAAATCTATAAACTGATTAAGCTCTTCTTCTTTTAAATTAATTTTTTTATCTTTGTTGTATAGACTAAATTCCAATTCATCACGATTGTTATTTAATAAGTATTTTGTCAGTTCTTTATCATCTAATAGATAGTTTTCCTTATTTCCTTTTTTTACTCTATAGAGAGGAGGTTGAGCTATATAAAGTCTTCCAGATGTAATAATTTCTCTCATAAACTGATAAAAAAATGTGAGCAGTAGAGTTCGAATATGACTTCCGTCAACATCAGCATCTGTCATGATAATAATTTTATGATAGCGCATTTTATCTAAAGTAAAGTTAGAGCCATGACTAGCTCCAATTGCTGTTATAAGATTAGACACTTCATTATTTTCTAAAACTTTATTTTCTCTGGCTTTAATAACATTTAAGATTTTTCCTCTTAATGGAAGAATGGCTTGGGTATTCCTGTCTCTTCCTTGTTTTGCAGAACCTCCAGCAGAATCTCCCTCAACAATGAATAGCTCGGAAAGAGCTGGATCTTTTTCTGAACAGTCGGCAAGTTTTCCGGGTAAAGTAGAGCCTTCTAAAACATTTTTTCTTCTTGTAAGTTCTCTAGCCTTTCTTGCTGCATCTCTAGCACTTGCTGCCTCAACAATTTTTCCAACAATCTTTTTGGCTTCTCCTGGTGTTTGTTCTAACCACTGACTTAACTGTTCTGAAATAATTTTTTCTACTATTGGTCTTACTTCTGATGAAACTAACTTATCTTTAGTTTGAGATGAAAATTTTGGATCTGGTACTTTGACAGATAAAACACAAGTCATCCCCTCTCTCGCATCATCTCCTGTTAAGACAACATTATTTTTTTTGGAAGTTGCAACACTATTAGAGTAACCAATTAAAGATCTTGTTAACGCAGACCTAAATCCTTGAAGGTGGGTTCCTCCGTCTCCTTGTGGAATATTATTTGTAAAGCTGAGCATTGATTCTGAATACCCATCGTTCCACTGGAGAGCGGCTTCAACTTTCACTCCATTACTTTCTCCCATGAAAGGAATAATTTTATTTAATGTCGATTTACTTTTATTTAAATATTGGACATAGGAAGTCAAGCCTCCCTGATAATGAAATATAATAGGTTCGGCTTTTGGCTGACGCATATCAGACAAGATGACCTTAACGTTTGAATTTAAAAATGCTAACTGTCTGACTCTATGTTCAAGTGTTTTTAATACTAAAGTTGTATTTGTAAATACTTCACTTGATGGCCAAAACTGAACCATCGTTCCGGTTCTTTCTGATTTTTTCATGGAACCAATTTCTTTTAATTTTTTTGAAGTTGCTCCATCCTTAAACTCCATAGAATAAATTTTTCCATTTCTTCTAATTGTAAGAATTAATTTTTCTGATAGAGCGTTGACAACTGATACACCTACACCATGAAGTCCACCTGAAATTTTATAACTATTATCATCAAACTTACCACCTGCATGAAGTTGGGTCATGATGACTTCTGCAGCAGGTAATTTTTCTTCTTTATGCATATCAACAGGTATGCCTCTTCCATTATCTATAATAGTAGCTGAGCCATCTTTATTAATGATTAATTCAATTGAATCACAGTATCCGCCAAGAGCTTCATCAATAGAGTTATCTAAAACTTCATAGATCATGTGATGTAAGCCGGAACCATCATCCGTATCACCGATATACATACCCGGTCTTTTTCTAACTGCCTCTAGTCCTTTTAAAACTTTAATTGATGATGCTGAATAATTATCTGTCATGTAATATCTATAATTTCTAAATCCTTTATTTCGTCTTTGATAGTGAAGTTATCTGTTGATGAGAAAAAAGACTGGAAGTTGTTTTTTGCACAGTATTCAATAACTTTTTGAAGATTTACTATATCAAAATTGTCAAAGATTTCATCTATTAAAAAAATAGTAATTTTATTTTGCATTAATTTCAGAAAGGTCGCCATATCGAGAAAAAAACTTAGTATAAGCAACTTAGATTGAGCTGAAGACAGTTGATTTATAGGAGTATTTTCATGAGATAATGAAAAAACAGCTTTCGCAGGATCATAAAGGCTATTAAGAGGACTTTCTCCTTTAGATTCGTTTTCTTTTTTCATTTCCGATTCAAATTTTTCAAGAAAGTCATGAGCAGTTATTTCTTGAAAATCATACTTAAGATAATAGTTAAAAAAGGTATTGGGATGATCAGTCATAAATGAATTAAATTTCACCATAAAGTCATATTTAATATCCATAATAGATTTTACAACAGGCAAAAGTTGTTGATCGATCGACTCTAACCATGAGCAATCCTGAGTTGTCAGAAAAATTTTCTTTTTTTCTCTTCTTAATTTTGAATATTGATTTAAGAGTTTAAATAATTCAGAATTAAAATAGCAAATTATTCTATTACAAGAGTTGCGTTGATACTGCTTATCTTTAATAAAATAAACCTTATCTAACTCTGAAAACCAAAAAAGCTGAAAAATATTCATTAATTCCTGCTGAGATATTTTTTTATCATTAAGTAAGTAATTTTTATGAAGTTTTGATTCTTTAAATTGAAAAATTATCTTTAAACTTTGCTCCACACCTTCATCACGAAAAAATAAATTAATGCTCGCTCCGTCATTCATAGAATCTGAATTGATAATATTTTCTAATAGATCTTTTTTGAAACCATTACCGGGCGATAAGAAAGAAATTGCCTCAAGAATACTAGTTTTACCAACTGCATTTTTACCTTTGAGTAAAGTATGCTTATTTGAAAAGGATAATGATTTTTGTTTAAAATTTCTGTAATTGAAAATTTTTATGCCCGTTAGTTTAGAATGAAGCAACTAAACTCTCATAGGCATTAGTATATAGATACTCTTTGTATCGTCGGGATCCTTTACTATCACTGGTGATGATTGATTTAAAAGTTCCAGATTTATATTTTGACTTTCTAGAACGTCCCTTAAATCTAATAAATATTTAGAATTAAAAAGTATTTCTAAAGGGCTAGAGGTATAATTAGCTGGAACCTCTTCATCTCCTTTATTACTCTCGGTACTGCTTGCCATAATTTTTACACTATTATTATCAAAAGCTAATTTTACTGTCGGTGTTTTATCTTGATTCACTGTGGAAATTCTATCAATAGCATTAAAGAAAGGTTCTGTTTCTATCTCTAGGAATTTATCATTAGAAACAGGAATAACTTTACCGTAGTCAGGAAATTTTCCATCAATTAGTTTACTAATAATAATAAAATTATCTGCCTCAAAACTTACCTGTGTATCACTGCATACAATTTTAACTTTACCTTCAAAATCTCCTAGAATTTTATCAAGTTGAAGAATAAATTTTCTTGGCAAAATTATCCCTTCAATTAAAACCGAAGAGTTTATTTCTAATTCGGTTTTAGCAAGTCTATGGCCATCAGTAGCAACGGCTATTAAATTATTTTTTTCACCATTTTTAATAGTATGGAAGTATATACCGTTAAGATAATAACGAGTTTCTTCTGATGAAATTGCAAATTTTGTTTTTGTAAAAATCTTCTTAATTTGTTCGACAGTGAGTTCAAATGAATTAGCTTGGTCTAATGGTGTGAATTTTGGAAATTCATCGGCTGACAGCGCATTTAATTCAAAAACTGAGTTTTCAGAATTTATAATTAATCTATTGCCTTCATTTTTAACTTTAATAATAGTATTTTTTTTTGTTTTGCGAATGATATCAGTTAATATTCTTGAGTTGACTGTAGCCTCACCATTTTTAGATGAATCAGCAGAGACAAACTCTTTGATTGAGATATCCATATCAGTTGATCTAATTTCAATTTGATTATTTTCACATTTTAAATAAATATTTGATAAAATACTTATGGTGGAGCGACTGTCTACGATTGAACTAACGTGATTTAAGACTCTTAGAAAAGCCTCTCTGCTTAATTGGAATTCCATTATACTATGAAGTTTGCAGTATTCTTGTCAAAATTTCAATATCTTCTGCAAGATTAGGATCATTAACCATTATTTCTTCGATAGTTTTAATGGCATGAATTACTGTAGTGTGATCGCGACCACCAAATTTTCTACCTATTTCAGGTAAAGACCTGGTTGTGATAGATTTTGCTAAATACATCGCAACCTGTCTAGGTCTAGCTATTGAACGAGATCTTCTTGGCGAGTGCATGTCTGAAAGCCTAATATTATAATGTTCGGTTACTTTCTTTTGAATTTCATCAATTGTTATTTTTCTTGAATTAGTCCTGAGAAGATCTTTTAAAACATCTTTCACCATTTCGACAGTTATTTCTGACTGATGTAATGAACCATGGACAGCAAGTCTATTAAGAGCCCCTTCCATTTCTCTCACATTATTTGTAATTTTATTTGCAAGAAATTCTAATACTTCAGGAGATAGAGTGAGTTGTTTTTGTTCAGCCTTCGATTGAAGAATTCCTAATCTTAATTCATATGTTAGAGGGTGAATATCCGCAACTAATCCCCAACCTAGTCTTGATTTCAATCTGTCTTCTAAGCCTTCTAAATCTGCAGGCGATTTATCTGCTGAAATTATGATTTGTCTTTTTTTATCAACTAGTGTGTTGAAAGTATGAAAAAACTCTTCCTGGGTATTGTCTTTACCTATGATGAATTGTACATCATCGATCATCAGTACATCCACTGATCGGAATTGCTCTTTAAAACTCATAATATTTTTAAAACGAAGGGCTTTAATAAACTGATACATAAATTTTTCAGCAGTTAAATAGACTACATTTTTTTTAGGGCTTCTTTTTTTAATAGCCCAAGCTACAGCGTGCATTAAATGAGTCTTACCTAATCCAACACCACCATATAAAAACAATGGGTTAAAACTAACAACCTCTGATTCCGCAACTCTTTGTGCAGCTGCATATGCTAATTCATTTGGTTTGCCGACTATAAAATTATCAAAAGTAAATTTTGGATCTAAAGGAGCAGATATATCATCGTAGTATGTATCTTCATCTTCATCTTTTTCTTGATATACGGCTTCTGTTCCAGGAATAGCTCTTTCGTTTTTTTCTTTAACAATAATTGTTAACTTTTCAATTGATGAGCCTTCGTCAAGGCAAATTCTCTTAATGACTGGTGCGTAGTTCTTAATTATCCAGTCTCTTAAAAATCTTGTTGGTACTGAAAGGGATAAAATATTGTTTTGGTAGGATTCAAATACAATTGGCTTAATCCAATTTTGGAAAGTGTCTTTATCAAGAGATTTTTTAAGCTCACTTGAAATATTATTCCAAGATAAATTTGAGTCGTTAAAATGAATTTCGTCTTCCAATATTTTAAGGTCCTTCCCTCTAAAGTGGAGGTATTAAATCATGGAAATGAGTTAAGAAAAATATAAAAATTAATTAAATTTTGAAAAAAAAATACTTGCAGTCAAGTTATTATTTAGAAATTGCTGAAATATTTTTTTGTATTTTTGCGATTGTTCTGGATGCCTTATTTAAATTCATGATCTTTTTTTTAGCTGACTTATGAAGCAAAGACATAACTGTCTGTAATTTAGCTATTGATTCTTCTAGTTTTTTATCATCAATCAATTTTTCAATGGCTTTAATTTCAGTATTGACGTTAGATTTAAAGCTCTTATTTACTGCTTTTTTCTTTTCAGATTGTCTCAATCTTTTTTTTGCTGATTTGTGTTGTGGCATATTTTTTTTTTATTAACAGGTTATTAGTTTAATTACGTTAGTAACTTATACTTTTATTTATGTTTGTAAAGTGGGGCAATAGAAAGTTGACCTTCCATTTTGAATAATTTTTTTTACCAAATGGGACTGTCCTTTGATTTTAATTGTGTCTTTTTGATACACTTTAAAAAAATTCTGAAAACTGCCCAAAACTCCATCCGGGGACTTATAGTCATTGATAGACGAGCCCCCTTTTTTAATAGCAATTAATAGGATTTTCTTAATACATTTAACTAAATGAGTAAATTCTAGAAAAGTTATAGTATTGACCGCTTTAGTAGGCGAAATTCTAGAAAGAAAAAGTATTTCATTTGCATAAATATTGCCAATACCTACAAAATATCTTTGGTCTAGAAGTACTTGCTTCATAGAGGTGTGTTTTTTAATAAGATTTTCATATATTTTTTTTATGGGGACCTTGTCTTGGAGAAGGTCATACCCATAATTACTAAAAAACTGGCTTACCTCCTCTGAATTAGATAATAGGAATGCCATTCCGAACCTCCTAGGATCATTAAAAACGATTAGAAAATCTTTAAAAGTTAGGGTTAAGTGGTCGTGCTTCTCTAACTTATATGTTCTGGGTAGGAATTTTAATCTACCGCTCATCCCTAAGTGAATCACTAAGTATCTTTTGCTAGATAGTTCAATAATAATGTATTTAGCTATTCTTTTAACTCTAATTATCTTTTTATTATTAATATGTTCAAGATCGCTATTTGTTAAATTTTTTCTAAGCTTTTTATCAGACTTAAATAGCTTTATAATTTTTTTTTCTTTAACTTTTGAACGTAAATATCTTATTGTTGTTTCTACTTCTGGGAGTTCTGGCATGCACAAACAAGATAAATTAATCAAATACAATGTAAAAGATATTTTTCAAAAAGTTGCCAGTGAAAAATATGACTTAATGAATGATGTCATGAGCTTAGGTGCTCACCGACTTTGGAAAAAGTACTATGTGGACCTTATAGAAAATCTTCATATATCATCTGAAAATATTTTAGATATTGCTAGTGGAACAGGTGATATTTTTTATTCACTCAATAGGTCAAAAAATTTATTTGCCATAGACCCTGTCAGTGAAATGCATTCTATATCTCAAGTAAAAAATTCAAAGAAATCCATTAGCTATGAGACTGGCTTTGCAGAAAAAATGCCTTACAAAAAAAATTGTTTTCAGGTTATTTCCTGTACGTATGGTGTACGTAATTTTGAAGACAGGAATAAAGCTTTTAGTGAAATTACAAGATGCTTAAAAAAAAATGGCTATTTTTTATTTATGGAATTTGGCAAACCTAAAAGAGATCTACTTTTAGAGCCATTTAATTTATATCTTAATAAATGGCTCCCTTTAATTGGGAGCATAGTTGCAAAAGATAGACACAGTTATAAATATTTAGCTGAAAGTATTCAGAATTTTCCAAGTCAAGACAACATCATAATACAAGCAGAATCAACAGGATTAACACATCAAAAAACTATTGATTTTCTTTCGGGTGCTAACAGCATATATATATTTAAAAAGTTATGAAAATTTTATTAATTATATCTAGTAGTGTTGGCTGTTATAAAGCTCTTGATCTTATTAGAATCATACAAAAAAAAGAAATTGATTTTGAAATTATCGCTACTAAAAATACTTTTCAATTTATTTCTAAATTATTGATCGAAGGTATTAGTAAAAAAAAAATCTATTCTGAATTATTTGATTTAGATATGGAGCAAAATATTGGACACATAGAGCTTGCAAGAAGTAATACACATATTGTGGTTTATCCAGCTACTGCAAATATAGTTTCTAAATTTGCTCATGGCATATGTGATGACCTAGCCTCAACTTGTATGATCGCCGCTAATAAACCTATTTATTTTGCGCCTGCTATGAATAAGGAAATGTGGGCAAATCCTTTAATTCAAAAAAATATTAAAAGTTGTGAAGAAAATGGTCATTTTTTTATTGGTCCAGATACCGGATCTCTTGCATGCGGAGAATATGGAAGTGGTCGACTAGTAGAACCAACAGAAATATTAGATCAGCTTAAATAATTGAGATCAGCCCTTATTACAATTGGTGCAACAAGAGAGTTTATAGATCCTGTTCGCTACATATCCAATGAATCTTCGGGTTTGCAGGGTATGGCAATTATTGAAGAACTTATCAAAAATAAAATTAAAACAATTTGTATTTATGGACATATCACTGCTAAAAAAATTATTTCTCCCTATGTTAAATATATTGAAGCCACCACTGGAAAATCTATGCTAAGCGCAGCTAAGAAACATTCTAATGTAGATTTAGCAATATTTAATGCAGCTGTTTCGGATTATCGTGTAAAGAAAACAAGTTCTATTAAAATTAAAAAAAAAAATACTTTAAATTTAAGTTTAATTAAAAATGCCGATATCTTACTTTCAATTTCTTCCATGAAAAAGCGACCAAAAATTGTTTTAGGCTTTGCCTATGAAACAAATAATTATAAAAAGTATGCAAAAAAAAAATTGATTGAAAAAAACTGTGACTACATAGTTCTAAATTTTCCAATTAACAATAAAAAAATATTTTCTAGCAATAAAAATAATGGTCTTCTATTGGACCGTAACTTTAATTGGATAGATATTGGGTATTTGACAAAAAAAAAATTTGCAAAAAAAATTATTCAACATGTAATGAAGGATGTTCATGATTACTAAAAAAATTACTACAATGAAGATAAGGGTTTTAAATAGTTCTATATCTATCCCAAAATACGAAACTATTAATAGTGCTGGGATGGATATTAGAGCATTTATTCCAGATGGAGATATAGAAATCAAACCTCGAGAAACAAAACTTATCCCAACTGGATTATATTTTGAAATACCAATGGGGCATGAGGTTCAAATAAGACCTAGAAGTGGCCTTGCTTTAAAAAACGGTATTACCATATTAAATTCACCAGGTACAATTGATGCTGATTATAGAGGAGAAATTAAAGTAATTTTAATCAATCACAGTTCAAACGAATTCATTGTCACCAATGAAATGCGTATTGCACAAATGATAGTTACACAATTTACTAGAGTAGATTTAATAGAAGTAAGTCAACTATCAGAAACAGATAGAGGAGAAGGTGGATTTGGATCAACGGGAACTAACTGATAATCAAGTTATAGAAGAATTTGGAAGACAGTTACTAGTTCCGGGAATTTCTGAGGAAGGTCAAAATAATTTACTTAAGAAACATGTATTATTAGTTGGACTTGGAGCCCTTGGGACCATCGCTTCTCAATATTTAGTCAGAGCAGGTATAGGCTCAATTACATTATTAGACTTTGATAAAGTATCGCTATCGAACCTTCATCGACAAATAAATTATAATAAGAAAGATATTAATTTTTATAAATCTGAAGTATCCAAACAAGTTTTAGAAAACATTAATAGTGTAACAAAAATTATTCAGCATCCTCTATCTTTTGAAGAATTCTTAAAAAAAAATAATTTTGAAAATCTTGATTTTATATTCGATTGCTCTGATAGTTATCAAACAAAAATCAATAGCTCATTATTCGCTAAAGCTAAATCAATTGCATATAGCTCTATTTCTATTAATTCCAGTGAGGGAATATTTTTTTCACAAGATCATATAAAAACAGATGAGACATTATGTTTTAAATGTTTATTTCCAAATATTGATGAGACTAATCACAGGTGTTTAAATAGTGCTATGATTGGCCCTGTGGCAGGTTTTGTTGCCAGTCTGGCATGTAGTAAAATAATTCTTGAACTTGCAAAAAACATACCTCAAATGAAAAATGAAATTTTATTAATTGATCTTTTGACTTCAGATATAAACAAATTACAATTAAAAATATCTAATTGTAAACACACCTATGAATAGTTTTACCCATAAATCCAGTTTCTCTTATGAAGAGCTTATTGAATGCGGAAAAAGTAATATTTTTGGAGCTGGAAATGCACAATTACCTGCACCTCCCATGCTTATGTTTGATAGAATCACAGAGGTAAATACAACCGGTGGGTCTTTTGAAAAGGGTGAAATAGTTGCTGAAATGGATGTTAATCCAGAATTATGGTTTTTTAAGTGTCATTTTTTAGGTGATCCGATTATGCCAGGTTGCTTAGGCTTAGATGCATTATGGCAAATGTTAGGATTTTACTTAGGTTGGCTTGGCTATCCAGGTAAAGGCAGGGCTCTTGGTGTTGGAGAAATAAAATTTGTTGAAGAAGTAAAACCAGATAAAAAACTAATTACTTATAAAGTGAATATTAAAAGAGCAATGAACAAAAAAGGTTTATCTATTGGTTATGGTGATGGACAAATCATCCATGAAGATAAAGTTATCTATCATGCCAATGATTTAAAAGTAGGATTATTTAATGAATAATAAAAGAGTTGTAATTTCTGGATATGGAATTGTTTCATGTATTGGTAATAATAAATCTGAGGTACTGCAAAGCTTAAAAGAAGTTAAGTCAGGTATTACTTTTGAAAAAGAATATGAAGAACTTGGAATGAGAAGTCATGTCCATGGTAAGCCAAATATAAATATTGAAGAAAAAGTAGATAGAAAAATTTTAAGATTTATGGGCGAAGGTGCTGCCTATAATTACATAGCAATGCAAGAAGCGATTGAACATGCAGGTCTTGACCAATCTCTTGTTTCAAATATTAATACAGGCTTAGTGATGGGATCGGGAGGTCCTTCAACTTTTCAATTGCAACAAGCGTTCGATATAGCTCGTGAGAAAGCAGTCAAAAAAATTGGTCCCTATATGGTGACTCGTGCGATGTCGAGTACAAACTCAGCAACTCTCGCTACTCCTTTTGGAATTAAAGGAGTTAATTACTCCATTAGTTCTGCTTGTTCAACCAGCTTACATTGTATTGGTAATGCTTTTGATTTAATTAGACATGGTCAGCAAGAGATTGTATTTGCTGGCGGTGGAGAAGAAACTCATTGGACAATGTCTATCTTATTTGATGCAATGGGAGCTCTTTCTAGTAAATATAATGAAACTCCTGAAGTAGCTTCTCGTGCATATGATTCTAACCGTGATGGATTTGTCATAGCTGGTGGAGCTGGAGTTGTTGTTGTAGAAAGTCTTGATAGTGCGCAAAAAAGAGGCGCTACTATTTATGCTGAAATTAAAGGATTTGGACAAACCTCAGATGGACATGACATGGTTCAACCTTCTGGAGAAGGTGCGGTTCGTTGTATGCAAATGGCTACACAAGGTGGAAAAGTTGATTATATAAATGCTCATGGAACGTCAACTCCTGTGGGAGATATGATTGAATTGCAATCTATAAAAGAAGTGTACGGAGATAATATTCCCCCTATTAGCTCAACTAAATCTTTAACTGGGCATTCACTTGGTGCTACGGGCGCTCAAGAAACAATATACTCTCTCTTAATGATGAATAATAATTTTTTAGTTGAGTCTGCCAATATTACAGAGCTAGATGCAAATGCAAAAGATATGAATATCATTCTTGAAACAAAGAATGATATTGAAGTAAATTCAGTTTTATCCAATAGCTTTGGCTTTGGTGGAACGAATGCATCTATATATTTAACTAAATTCCATGAATAAACTTCTTGAAGGAAAAAAAGGCCTTGTAATAGGTATTGCCAATGATCACTCTATTGCTTGGGGAATTACCGACAATCTATGCAAAGAAGGTGCTCAGGTATTTTTAACATATCAAAATGATTCTCTAAAAAAAAGAGTGGTGCCTCTTTCACAAAAAATTGATTGTTTAGGAGTCTTTCCTTGTGATGTTGAATCTACTGAATCTATTGAAGCATTAAAAAATTCGATCAATACTAAGATTGATTTTATTGTTCATGCCGTTGCTTATTCAGATAAAAATGAGCTCTCTGGAAAGTACCTCAATACTTCTAAGGAAAACTTTCTAAAAACTCTTCATATCTCTTCTTTTTCTTTAACTGAAATTACTAAAATTTTTATGCCTTTATTAAATGACAATGCTTCTATTATGGCTCTTAGCTATTATGGAGCTAAAAAATATATGCAGAGTTATAATGTTATGGGTGTTGCTAAAGCCGCTTTAGAAACTTCGATTAAATATTTAGCAGTAGATATGGGAGATAGAGGAATAAGAGTGAACGGCATATCAGCCGGCCCTATGAGAACTTTGGCTGGTGCTGTTATTAGTAAATCAAGACAGATTTATAGCTATACAATCAATAACTCCCCTATTAAGAAAGCCTTAACTTTAGATGATATTGGAAAATCTGCGGTTTACTTAGTCAGTGACCTCTCTAAAGGGGTCACTGGTGAAATTTTATATGTCGATAACGGCTATAATAAAATTGGTATGAGTCTTGAGGAAGTTTAATTAAACTTCTTTCATACTTAATTTTACTTTTCCTGATCTGTCTACATCGAGTACTTTGACTTGAACTTCCTGACCTTCAGATAACACATCAGAAACATTTGCCACTCTTTCTTGAGATATTTGGCTAACATGAAGTAGGCCATCTTTAGCTCCTAAGAAATTTACAAAAGCTCCAAACTCAACAATTTTTACAACTTTACCGTTATAAACCTTACCGATTTCTGGTTCAGCAATAATATCCATGACCATTTGTTTAGCCATATTAAGTGACTCTGCGTTATTTGAGGCAATTTTTACTTCACCCTCATCACTTACTTCAATTTTTGCACCTGATACTTCTACCATATTTCTTATAACTTTACCGCCAGAACCAATTACTTCTCTAATCTTATCTTTCGGTACCATTACGGTTTCTATTTGAGGAGCATGTTTTGAAAATGCACTTCTAGTCTCAGTGATAGCTTCGTTCATGACTCCTAAGATATGTTTTCTGCCACCAGCTGCTTGGTTAAGAGCAATTTCCATAATCTCTTTTGTAATGCTTGTTATTTTAATATCCATTTGAAGAGATGTAATTCCATCAACTGTTCCAGCTACTTTAAAATCCATATCTCCTAGATGATCTTCATCACCTAAAATATCACTAAGAACAACAAAGTCTTCGCCTTCTTTAATTAAGCCCATAGCAATTCCACCTACATGTTTTTTAATCGGAACTCCTGCTGCCATTAACGAAAGAGATGTTCCGCAAACTGAAGCCATAGAACTAGATCCATTTGACTCTGTAATCTCAGATACAATTCTTAGAGTGTAAGGAAATTCAGCTTTGGAAGGTAGCATTGGATTAATAGCTCTCCATGCTAGTTTACCATGACCAACTTCTCTTCTACTTGTAAAACCAGATCTACCAACTTCTCCAACGGAATAAGGAGGAAAATTATAATGAAGCATAAAATGCTGTTTACTCATCGGGTCTAATGAATCTATCATTTGTTCATCATCGCCGGTTCCAAGAGTTGCAACAACTAGTGCTTGTGTTTCTCCCCTAGTAAATAAACTCGATCCATGAGCTCTTGGAAGAATATCTAACTCACAAGTGATGTTTCTTACTTCATCAAGCTTTCGGCCATCAATTCTTTTTTTACTTTTAATAATGTCACCACGAACTACATCTTTTTCAATATTCTTAATAATAGTGATAGCAGCAAGTTTTTGATCATCATCAATACCCTCTAGAACTGAAGTTCTAACAGAATCAAGTTTTTGACTTCTTTCTTGTTTGTCAGTTAAGCTATATGCACTTCTAATATCTTCAGATATTTTTGAAGAAATATCGCTTTTTAAAGTTTCATAGAATTCAGGTAATTCAGGGACATCAAACTTTTTAATATCCACTTTAGATGCAAAATCTTTAACATTTGAGATGAATTCTTGATAAAAAGCGTGACCTGCATTAACAGCTTCTAGCATAGTTGCTTCAGGCAATTCTTTTGCTTCAGATTCAACCATCAAGACGCCTTCATCAGTACCCGCTACTACAAGATCAAGATTTGAATTTTCTAATTCTTGGATACTTGGATTAATGACAATTTTGTTATCAATATAACCAACTCTAGCAGCACCTAAAACTCCTTGAACAGGAAGACCTGATATAGCTAAAGCAGCACTAGTTGCGTACAATGCAATAACATCAGGATCAACAATTCCATCATAAGATAGAACAGTTAATTGAATTTGCGTTTCGTTTTTAAAATTTTTATGGAATAAAGGTCTAACAGGACGATCAACTAAACGACAAATTAAAGTTTCTCTTTCTGTTGGTCTTGCCTCTCTTTTAAAAAATCCACCAGGAATCTTACCTGATGCGTAATACTTTTCTTGATAATTTACAGTTAAAGGAAAAAAATCAATATCTGGCTTTTGTGTTTTTGCTGCACAAATATTTGCCATAACTACTGTGTCGCCACAGTAAACTAAAACAGACGCGTCTGCCTGTTTAGCTACTCTATTAGTTTCAAGTGTGATCTCATAATCACCGTGTTTAAATTTATGTTCAATTTTAGTCATAATAATATTACTCTTTCTGCCTTCTTCTAAGGACTTACTTTTTTCTTAATTTTAATTTGTCTGCTACTTCAACGTACTTTGTAGCATTTTTATTTTTTAAATAGGTCATTAATCTATTTCTTTTACCAACCATCATGAGTAGGCCTCTTCGTGAGTGAAAATCCTTCTTATGTATTTTGATATGTTCTGTCAGATGATTTATTTTTTTTGTAAAAAAATAGATCTGAGCTTCAGCTGAACCAGTATCTTTATCTGTTCTAGCTATATCTTTTAGTTCTAAGGCATCTAAATTCGACATCGTAACTCCTTTCAAAAAGTTAATTCACATCTATCCAGGATGTCGTCCAGAATAAATGGGTATAATTTGGCTATCTAAATCATTTATGTCGGAAAAATCAAGGATATTCTGAAAATCAATGCTATGAGATAGGTTAAAATCACCTATTTTAGTCCTTATTATGCTCATCGCAAATCCTAAATCTCCTAAAGATTTAGCAAACTCTTCTGCAAATGAACGAACATAAAATCCCGTCTCACAATCTATCGTGATATCTAAGGAGTTAGTATTTTGGTGAGTAATTTTTAAAGAATGTACATTTACCTGTTTAAATTTTTCTTCTAAAAATTCTTCTTTTCTTGCTAATTCATAAAAATTCTTACCTTTAATTTTATGAGCGGAAAATATTGGAATTTTTTGCTGATAATTTCCTATAAAAAATTTTAACTTTGATACTCTTTCCTTCATATCATGAGAGGGGTATTTATAATCTACATATCTGCCTTCTATATCTTGAGTCTTAGTTTGCGCACCAAAAAAAATTCTTACCTTATAAGTTTTTATTTTTAAGTGCATTGTTGGTATAAGTTTAGTCGCTTTATTAACGGCTACTAATAAGAGTCCTGATGCAAGCGGATCTAAAGTTCCCACAAAACCAATTTTACTAAATTTGAAACGAAATTTTAATTCTCTAATAACGCCAAAAGATTCGACTCCTTCAGGTTTATTAATGGGCAACCAGCCACTTGAAATAAAATTTTGTTTCAATTTATTTTTTAAAGTTTGTCTATGAGCTGTTGGACCTTAATTGATTCTTTATAAGGCTCATCTACATAAAGTGAAATTCTAGGAATAAATTTAGAAGTTAAAGTTTTTGCAATTAATTCTTGCATTTTTCTTGTGTATTTTTTTTTAAATTTTTCAAACTCAGTATCTCTTATATTATGAACCAATAAAACTCTAGCAAATCTTAAATCCTTACTGACTTTTACATCAGTAATTTCAAGTCTAAGTGAAGGAAAATCTATCAAAAACTCTTTATGAGTCACTACATACTCAGCGATTAATCTTTTTATTGTAAGTTCAATTTTTAAGGTTCTAAAACTTGGCTTATTGTGCAAGTTATAATTCTTTTTGGATTTGTTTAGTAATATAAAATTCTATTTCATCTTTGGCAAGAATGTCTGAATAATCCTTAAAAGATATTCCGCACTCATAGTTTTCTTTCACTTCTTTCACGTCATCTTTAAATCTTTTTAATGAGCCTACTTCGCCTTCATAAATAATTTTTCCAGCTCGAACAAGTCGAATTTTAGCTGCATGTGAGACATAACCATTAGTGACATAACAGCCAGCTATTGTACCTAATTTGGAAGAATTGAAAGTATCTCTAACTTCTGCATGTCCTATAATTTCTTCTTTAGTATCAGGGCTAAGTAATCCTGATAATAATTTAGTCATATCATCAACTAATTCATAAATAATTGAATAATATCTAATGTCTACCTTATCTCTTTTTGCAATTGATCGAGCTTGGGGTATGGCTCGAATATTGAAACCTATAACCAATCCTTCTGCAGCACCCGCTAAACTCACATCACTTTCATTGATTGCGCCAATAGCGCTATGAACTACGTTAATTGTTACTTCGTCATTACCAATTTTTTCTAAAGAAGAAACAATTGCTTCTAAAGATCCTTGAACATCTGCCTTAACAATAATTGGTAATTTTTTAATATCTCCTTTAGAAATATTTGACATCATTTCTTCTAATGAAGATTTTTTGACGGATTCTTTGCTTGCTAATTGCTGTTGTTCTTTTACTTTTTCAGTAATTTCTTTTGCAGCTTCCTCATTAGGCATAGCATATAAAGTATCGCCTGCAGAAGGTATAGAATCAAATCCTAGGACTTCAATAGGCATGCCTGGAGTTGCATGTTTTACTTTATCGCCTCTCTCATTTAATAGAGCTCTAACTTTTCCAAAAGCAGCGCCACAGGTAAAATGATCTCCTTCTGATAAAGTTCCATTATTAATAATAATAGTTGCTACCGGACCTCTACCTGTTTCTATTTTTGATTCAACAACAATAGCATCTGCTAATTTATTATATTCTACTTCTAAATTCAGGATACCTACTTGTAAAAGAATATTATCTAATAGTTTATCAAGATTTATTTTTTTTAATGCTGATATTTCAGTTTCTAAAACATCTCCTTGGAAACTCTCAACAACAATTTCATGTGTAAGTAAATCATTTCGAACTTTATCAGGATTTACATCAGGTAAATCAGTTTTATTAATAGCTAGTACGATTGGAACGTTAGCTGTTTTAGCATGAGAAATTGCTTCTATCGTTTGAGGTTTCACACTATCGTTTGCAGCCACAACTAATACAACTATATCGGTAAGATTTGCTCCTCTTGAACGTATGTTCGTGAAAGCTGCATGACCAGGTGTGTCTAAAAAAGTTATAGTACTGTCTTTATGTTTAACTTGATAAGCACCTATGTGTTGTGTTATTCCGCCTGACTCCTTCGCCGTTACATTAGTATTTCTTAAGGCATCTAAAAGAGAAGTTTTTCCATGATCAACATGACCCATAACAGTAACAATTGGTGGTCTTGATTTTATATTTGATTGGTTTGTTTTTTGATAATTAGCAATAATTTCCTTGAGGCTTATTGAGGCTTGTCTGTGAGGGCTATGTCCAAAATCAGTAACAATTAATTCAGCTGTATCGCCATCAATATATTGATTAGCTGTTGCCATAATTCCACTTTTCATTAAAGCTTTTACGATATCCCCTGTTTTTTCTGACATTCTGCTAGCCAATTCTTGAACTGTAATTTTAATCGGTATATCAACATCTCTTACAATTTTAGAAGTGTTAGTTAGAGAAGGTTTGTATTTGGTTTTTTGTTTTTCTCTTGCTCGTTTAACTTTGGATAAACTAGGAAGTTTTTCATAATCCGGTTCTCCTTCTAATAAGTTATTGACGGCTAGGGAAGATAATTTCTTTTGAAAGCCTGACGCATTAATGGTTAACTTTTTTCTAATAGGTGCTGTAGGAGACTTTGTAACTGGTGCACTTGGCTTAATGGCTGGTTTAGATACCTTTGTTGTTGTAGAGGTTTTTTTATCTTTATCCATATATTATTCTAATACTAATCTAAATAGATTTCCCTTGCATCCATAATAATCTTTTCAGCAACATTTTTATCTATTTTTCTGTATAGAATTCCGTCTCTGCCAATTAATTCATCAGTGGAAAGGTCTGCAAGGTCTTGCCTTGTTTTGATATTCTCATCTATTAAAATCTTTAGAATCTTATTATCAAATTCTTCAATAGTTTTTAGATACTCTTCAATGTTTGATTCATCAATTAACTTCTGTAAATCCAATTTTTCATTTTCAACATATTGTGAAGCTCTTGAATGAATCTCAATTGCTAATTCTTCGTCAAATCCTTCAATCTTTTGAATGTCTGCAACATTAGCATTATTAATTTTTTCGACACTATTATAGCCCTCTACAACTAAGAGTTGAGCTATCATATCCTCAAGATCTAATTTTTCAGCAAAAAGCTCAGTTACAGCTTTAAATTCTGCTTGACGTCTTTCCGTATCTTCTTTTTCAGTAAGAATATCTATTTCTAAACCAGTTAAAATTGAAGCTAATTTAACATTTTGACCTCTTCTTCCAATCGCAATACTTAATTGATCTTCAGGAAGAACTACTTCTACTTTATTAGAATTCGGAAATTCATTTACTTTTGCAACTTCAGCAGGAGCTAAAGCATTCATTACATATCTTGATTGAACTTCTGACCAATTAACAATATCAATTTTTTCACCTTGTAATTCATTCACTATTGCCTGGACTCTAGAACCTCTCATACCAACACAAGCACCAACAGGATCGATAGATTTATCATTAGCTCTAACAGTTATTTTACCTCTACTACCAGGGTCTCTTGCGACTGATACAATTTCAATTTGACCCTCATAAATTTCTGGAACCTCTTGAACAAAAAGTTTTGCCATAAACTGAGGGTGGGTTCTAGATAAAGATATTTGATGACCTTTCACTTCTTCTTTAATATCAAAAAAGTAAGCTCTGATTCGATCTCCATTTTTAAAATTTTCTCTAGGAATTAATTCATCTTTTCTTAAGAAGCCTTCAGCTTTACCTAAATCAACTATGATATTTCCAAATTCAATTCTTTTAACAATTCCAGACAATACTTCTCCGACCTTATCTTTGAAGTCATTATATTGTCTTTTCTTTTCTGCTTCACGAACACGGGTATAAATTACTTGTCTTGCCATGTTAGCTGTTACTCTTCCAAAACTAACTGCTGGTAACTCGATACGAATTTGACTTCCTACAGATGCATCGGCTTCATGTTTTTTTGCTTGCTCTAATAAAAGTTGGTTAGATTGCAAAACAGGATCTATTGTTTCTACAACATCTTTTATATGTGTGAGTTTAAAATTTCCTGTGAATCTATCTATTTCAGCTTTAATATTATTTTCTAATCCGTATTTAGATTTTGCAATAATTTCAAAAGATTCTTCCATAGCCTGCATGACTATTTCTAATTCAATTCCTTTTTCTTGCGAGACTATTTCTGCAACTTTTAATATTTCATTTTGGTTCAACATGTTTATAAATTCTGGTTAAAAAAAAAGGCGGGCTAACCCACCTTATGGTTAATTACTTTTAAGAACGCTAAAATAGAATAATTTACTATTTTTGTCTAAGGCTTTTTTCTCATATTTAGTGCTAATAGCGTTAAAAATGCTATATTGCCACATATTTGGAGTATTTCCTTTGATTTTAAAGCCAAATTTAGAAACTAAGATCATCGCATCCAAAAAATAGTCTCCATGATCACTAGCAAAATTTAGGCATGAGCCAGGCTTCATCACTCGAAGAAGCTGCTTTAGGAGATCTTCATTAAAGGTTCTTCTTTTTTTATGACGTGCTTTTGGCCAAGGATCAGGAAAATAAATTCTTACATTATCTAAAGAATGATCTGGAAGATAAGGAATGAGATCTTGAACATTATTATGAAAAACAAATAAATTTTTTAAATTATTTTCTGATTGATGGCGGGCAGCACGCAATATTCCATCCATAAAAATATCACAACCAATAAAAGTTTTTTTCAAATCACTAGAGGCATCCTTAGATATTTTAATTCCGTCACCAATTCCTATTTCTAGGACTAGTGTTTGATTGATGATTTTTTGAAAAAATAATTTAGAAGGTTTAAATAATAAATTTTGAAAACGTGATAATCTTTGAAAAGACTTGCCTTGCTTTCTTCCGAAGTATCTACCTTCTGATTCGATCATAGGTAATTCCAAAAGCATAAAACAATAATATTAAGATGATTGTTATTTTTAAAAATGGTTTGCATTCTTTAACTATAGGAGATTTAAAAATATTATAATTTATAAAGCCTGATTGATTACTATCAATTTTTTGCATAATTTCACCATTAAAATTAACTACTGATGAAATGCCCGAAGGAGTAGATCTTACTAAGATCATTTTTTGCTCAACACTTCTTAAAAGTGAATTTTTAAAATGCTGGCTAGGCCCAAAATAATTGCCAAACCATGAATCATTAGAAATCTGAAGAATAAAATCTGTTTTGCATAGATTATTTTTAATTTGAGAGGAATCAAAAATTGATTCAAAACAAATCATAGGACTTGCCTTAAAATTCTTAGGTAAGTAAATATTATTATCTCTTTCTCCTTTAGAAAAACTTAATCCTCTGTTTAAAAATTTACTAATTTTGGAGGCCTTAAAAGGAATATACTCTCCAAAAAGTACAAGTTTTCGTTTATCATAATATTGTTCTACATTACCGCTACTATTAATAAGATACATGCGATTAAACAATTTCATGTCTTCAATGGCATTAGCACCTAAAATAATTTTTTGCTGACCAGAAAGCAAGTTACCTATTCTTTTTAATAAGATTTTATTATTATTAAGATCTAAGCTTAATGACCCTTCAGGCCAAATGATAAGGTCTGATTTTGGAAAATCTTGTAGTGCTTCTCTAGTAAGCTTTTCATAAATTTCTAAGTTTTCAATACTAGAATTATTAACTAGTGAGTCTTTAATATTTGGCTGAACGATTAGGACTGATAAGAAGTCAGAATTTTCATTTAAAACTTTATCATCGGTTATGTTTATTGGTAAAAATTGTAACCCAAAGAAACCACATACTAAAATAGTAGATAATACTATGATAATTTTATTCTTATTTAGAAGTGCATAAAGTACAAGAGCAATAATTAAGTGTGTAATAACACCTACACCATAAATACCCATCAACTGTATTATTTTTAAAATATATAAATTATTGACCCATATAACAGATGATGGATTCCAAGGAAATCCTCCTAGTAAAAATTCTTTTATGATTGCTACTAAAGTTAAAGAAAGAGGAATGAGAATGATTTTTAGATTTATTTTTTTTATAATTTGATTAAGAAAACCAATAACCATGACATTTAATAAAGCCAATACATTAGATAATAAAAATACCATCATGAACCCAAATAAGATGTACATTATCCCACCGGTTTGGAATGATTTGGATATCCAGATAAGAGAAATGAAATAATTAAGTAAGAAATATAGATAAAGAAATTTTAAGTTAAAATTTTTATTATTTAAATAATTGTAAAAGATGAGAGTAAAAGATGCTAAATAAAGGGGAGATACTGAAAAAGGTGGGAGAGATAAACAATAAAAGATTGATGATAATAGTACTAATAAAAATAAATATCGATTAGTCGAGGGCACACTATTTAGCTTTCACGCCGTGAACAACAACTTCTAAAATTTTTCTTGCCGATGCTTTATGTACAGTAAAAGATAACTTTTTATTAATTTTAAATTTCTCATCTTTTTTTGGAACACGGCCAGCTAAATTAAAAATAATACCTCCGATAGTCCCTACATCTTCTTTGAGATTTTCAGGAATTTGTGTATTAAATTCTCTTTCAAAATCATCAATAAGCATTGCTGCATCCATAATCAGTTTTTTATTCTCAACATGAAAAAGGGGTTCTTCTTCACTGTCATGTTCATCTTCTATTTCTCCAACAATCTCTTCCACTAGATCTTCAATTGTTATTAGTCCTGTTACACTGCTATACTCGTCGATTACGATCGCTAAATGGGTATTTTGCTTTTTCATTTTTTGTAATAAATGAAAAACTGGTGTGGTAGAAGGTATATAAATTACCTCTCTCATTAAGGATTGAATTTTAAAAGACTTCAAATTAATTTTTTTAAATAAATCTTTGATGTGCACCATGCCTAAACAGTTATCTAGGTCTCCCCTGACAACTGGCATTCTTGAGTGGGCTTCTTTATTAATGATTTTAATGAGCTTTTCTTTAGTAATATTTTCATCAATATAAACAATTTCTCCTCTAGGAACCATCACATCATCAACTATCTTCTTATGAACATTTAATAAATTATTGAAAATTTTTCGTTCTTCAGTTTTAGCGGCTCCCGATGTATCAGAGGTAGCAGAAATAAGATTAATTAGTTCAGCTTTAAAAGCATCATCTTTGATAAGATCTTTTAATAATTTAAGAGTAATATTTTTTTTAAACTTCATGGGTTTTTTTGAGACCTAAATTTGTCATACAAATATTTTCTAACATCCTCATAGTTTCTCGATTATTTCTATCATAGTGGCTATATCCAAATAGATGAAGCATTCCGTGAACCAATAACATAAAAAAATTCTGTGATGAATATTTACTATTCGTTTTAATATAGCTTTCTGTTATTGCAATATCTCCTGAAAAACCAACATCTCCGAAGGAAATTACATCTGTAATTTTATTTTTATTTCTAAAATTTTTGTTTAACATTTTAATTTCTGGATCACTAACAATTTTAATACAAATTTCTGAAAAGCCTTCTATATGGTGTAATGATTGAAAGTAAGTCATTAAAATATTTAATTGTTTTTTTGATTGCTGAAAAAATTCTTTAAAATTTTTATCACCTATAAAAGAAATCTCTAATTTTTTATTTTTTATTTTCAATATAAATTTTACTTATCGTAGGCGTTAATTATTTTTTCTACTAATCCATGACGACAGACGTCACTACTATTTAAATGAACAAAGCCTATGTCTTTAATTTTCTCTAACTTCTCTATTGCATCCAACATTCCACTTTTTGCATTATCAGGAAGATCCTTTTGACTTAGATCTCCGGTGATGACCATCTTACTATCTTGTCCTAATCTTGTAAGAAACATTTTCATTTGTGTTGGGAGTGTATTTTGGGCTTCATCTAAAATGATAAATGATTTATTTAAAGTTCTTCCTCGCATAAAAGCTAAAGGAGCAATTTCAATAGCATTATTTAAAACTCTGCGGTCCACTTCTTCTCCAGGCATCATTTCATATAAAGCATCATAAAGAGGCCTTAAGTAAGGATCGATTTTTTCTTTCATGTCGCCTGGTAAGAACCCTAATCTTTCACCCGCCTCTACTGCAGGGCGAGAAAGAATAAGCCTGTTGATTTTACCCTGAACAAACAAGCTCACGCCATAAGCGACAGCCAGGTAAGTTTTGCCAGTTCCGGCAGGACCAATAGCAAAAACAATATCTTTAGACTGAAGTTCTCGTACGAGTTTTTCTTGATTTTTTGTTTTAGGGTAAATAGCTTTTGATTTTGTAGCTATCATATACTTATTATCCTGCTCGATTTGCTCTTTGATATAATCAGGTTTTGCTAAATCAATATTTTGTTCTAGATCTTCTTGGGAGATATCTTTATTTTTTAAACGTTTATAGAGTCCTTCTATTATAAAGTATGCTTTTTCAACTGGGTCTCTTTTACCTTTGATGGATAAGAAATTACCTCGATTATAGAGTTTCACCTGAAATTTGCCTTCAAGCGCCTTTAAATTTTTATCATGCGAACCAAAAAGAGAAACTAAGAATTGATTATTCTCAAATTCTAACTGTTTCTGATGTAAACTAGGAGTGACTATATTCAAATTTCTGCTTTTCCAATAAGGGAATGGACTGATATGTCAGTGATCTGTACAGGTACAATATTGCCAATAATATTAGGATTTCCAAGTATTGCAACACTTTGATTAAATTCAGATTTACCTTTAACTTGCCCCTTATACTTTCCGGAGCTATTAATAAGAACTTCCACTCTTTTTGAAAGAAATTTTTTATTAAAATCTATCTCCTGTTGATTAAGAAGAGTTTGCATTATTTTTAATCGATCTTCTTGAACTTTTAATGGCAATTGTTTCTTATCTGCTGCGGGCGTGCCTGGACGAGGACTATATTTAAAAGAAAAAGAATTCATGAAACCTACTTGATTGATAAGGTCTATTGTATCTGCAAAGTCTTTCTCGTCTTCCCCTGGAAAACCCACAATAAAATCAGAAGAAAGAGCAATATTCGTTTTATGCTTTCTAAGTTTTTCGATAATTTCAAAATACAATTCTCTTGTATGCTTTCTATTCATTAATTTTAAAATTTTATTAGAGCCAGACTGTACGGGCAAATGTAGACAAGACATAAGTTTTGTATTGTTTCCATGAAGTTCGATGAGATCGTCTGTCATATTATTAGGGTGACTTGTTGAATAAGCGATACGTTTAATTGAATCTAATTCTGAAATTTTGTTAATGAGATAACTAAGTCCTCTCTCTTTTCCTGTTTCATCTGGTCCATGATAGGCATTTACATTTTGGCCTAGTAAGGTCACTTCAATCACACCCTGATCAATTAACTTTTTTATTTCTTCTATAATTTCAGGGATGCTCCTGGAATATTCACTACCTCTTGTATAAGGGACAACACAGAAAGTGCAAAATTTATCACAGCCTTCCTGAATGGTTACAAAAGATGATTTAGAATGATTGTTTGTCTTGAATCTTTTCAGAGTATCAAACTTATCAATGGCATCAAACTCGGTAATTGTTTTTAAATGAGGATTTGGTCCGGATAAGTAAGTATCTAAGAGCTGTAATGATTGAGGTCCTAAAACTAAATCTACATAAGGAGCTCTTTGTTGGATGAGATCTCCTTCAGCTTGAGCTACACACCCAGCTACAATAATCTTATGATCAGTTTTTCCTTTTTTATGAACACGACCCAAATCCGAATAAGTTTTTTCGGTAGCTTTTTCTCTAATATGGCATGTATTTAAAACTATGTAATCCGCTGACTTATAATCATCTGTGGGACTAAGTCCATGAGATATAAAAATATCTTTCATTTTATCAGAATCATAAACATTCATCTGACAACCAAAGGACTTAATAAAAAAACTTTTTGTATTATTCATTTATAATTTTTTTAAGAAGAATAGCGCTCTCGCCAATAGCATTGATATCTAACAAGTTTTTATAGTAATTTTTTCTTTCCCTATAAGGTTTATAGCCTAATTTCTGATAAAGTTTAATAGCAATTTTATTTTGTTTGCTTACCTCAAGAAAAATACTGGTAATTTTTTCATTTAAACAGATTTTTTTTTCTAAAAATTGCATTAATTGAAAACCTATACCCATTTTTCGATAATTTTTCATCACTCCTAAATGTAGGATTTCACATTCATAATTTTGATTATCATCAAAAATTTCATGGGCAAGAATAACGCCCCTAAGAACATTTTCATCCTTATAAAATATATTAAAACTTTTTTTATTACTGAAATGTTCTTCTATTTGTTTTTTATTCCATTTTAAATCAATATCAAAACTATTTTCGATAATCCATTTAACGGGCTCGTGAATATTTAAAGAAAAATTCAATGAATAATAATATCATAAAATTTAAATATCTCTTAAAATTTTCAGATAAAGATTTACTTTGATTTATAGATCACATATGCCAGTATGCCATTCGCAAATTATGGATAAAGAAAAAAAATTATATCAAAAGAAAAATTCATCTATCCACTCATCTGGTCTTTTTGCAAAATTTGATATTCTTTCAGGTGATAGAGTTATTGAATATGTTGGAGACAAATTAACAAAATCTAAATCGGATTTAATTGCAGATGTTCATATTGAGGCAAATAAGAAAGCAGGAACAAACGGTGCGGTCTATATCTTTACTCTTAATAAAACTCATGACATCAACGGTAAAGTTCCATGGAATATAGCAAAATATATTAATCACTCATGCGACCCTAATTGTGAAACTGATATTGTTCGAGGACGGATATGGATAAGTGCCATAAAAGACATCAAAAAAGGTGAAGAATTAACTTACGATTATGGTTATGACATGGATAGTTTTGAAGAGCACCCCTGTAGATGTAGGTCAAAAAACTGCTTAGGCTATATCGTTAGAAGTAATTTAAGATGGCGAGTTAAAAAAAAACTAGAAGAAAAAAATTTAATAAATATTTAACACAACAATTTCTATTTTAGTGTAATTAAATAATCATGTTTATGATGAATGATAAAATTAAAAATGTTTTATTTATATGCACTCATAATTCTGCTAGATCTATAATTGCAGAAGCAATATTAAATAAAATTGGGAAAAATAAATTTGTGGCATTTAGTGCTGGTAGCTCACCAAAATCAATGGTAAATCCAAATACCATCAAGTTTTTAAAGTCACAAGGTTATGAAACTGATTACCTAAGGTCTAAAAATTGGAATGAATTTGCACACTTAAATTCACCAAAAATTGATTTTATTTTTACTGTTTGCCATTCAGCAGCAAAAGAAGCTTGCCCCATTTGGCCAGGTCACTCTATTTCAACAAATTGGGGAGTTGAAGATCCATCATCAATTGGCGGAACTGAAAAAGAGGTTATGAATGCTTATTTAAATTGTTATGAAATTTTAAAAAATAAAATTGTTCGGTTTGTTAATCTGAGATTAGAAGAATTTGATCAAACAAGATTAAAAAATAAACTTATTGAAATTAATAAAATAGATTAATTATAGCTTAAATATCATTATCGATTGAATAGCCTGCGGACCTAACAGTTCTTATAAAATCCTTTTCACCATTCGTATTTAGTTCTTTTCTTAGTCTTCTAATATGGACATCAACAGTTCTTGGTTCAACATTAACATCGTGAGCCCATATCTTATTTAGAATATAATCTCTTGAAAATACTCTTTGTTTGTTTTGAATAAAAAACAAAAGAATATTAAATTCTGTCGGACCTAAATTTAATTTCCTATTATTGCGAAATGCCTTTCTTTGATTTGTATCAATTGATATATCTTCGAATTTAATTAAGTCAGAGCGATTTTCTTTTTTCTGAGTTCTTTTTAATATAGCCTTTACTCTTGCGATCAATTCACTAGGAATAAATGGCTTCGCTAGATAATCATCGACTCCATTTTCAAAACCTAATATTTTATCTTGCTCAGCATTTTTTGCTGTCAGCATTAATATAGGTAATTCAATATATTCTGATTTCATTTTAATTCTCTTGAGAACCTCTAGGCCAGATATATTTGGGATCATCCAATCAAGAATAATCAAATCAGGTATATAACTTTCTATAGTAGGAAGTACATCATCCCCATCATGGACCAGCAAACATTCAAAGTTATTTCTATTTAAGTGAAGCTTAATGAGTTCTGCAATACTGACCTCATCTTCTACTACTAATATTTTACTATTCAATTATTTAATCACTGGAATATTGACCTTCAATTAAAAAGTGAACCTCTTCCATTATATTTGTTATGTGGTCACCAACTCTCTCTATAGCCTTAGACATTTGTATTAAAGAGAGAGAGTCAGGGATAAAGTCATCATGTTTTTTCATATATGCCAAAACATCAGAGATAAATTCTCCATGTAATTCATCAATTATGTCGTCTCTTTTAGATATTTTAGCTACCTGAGATAAACGCCTTTCAAACAAACAATTTAATGCGTCATGAGTCATCACTGAAGCCTGCTTTCCAAGATTTGTTAATTTTTCAGTAAATTCCGATGGTATATTTTTACTTACTCGAGTAGCTTTTTTCGCAATACTTGTTATGTGATCTCCTATTCTCTCTAAATCTCTAATAATTTTTATTGTGCAAAATAAAAATCTTAAATCATCGGCAATAGGTTGTCTCATAGCTATTATTTGGAAAACGAAATCACTAATTTCATGATTTAATTGATTAATTTCATGATCATTATCTACTATTTTTTGTGCTAATTGTTCATCTCTAGTATCTAAGACCTCTAATGCACTGGCAAATTGTTTTTCTAAAAGAGATCCCATTTTGACAAGTTTTTCATTAATAGAATTTAATTGTGATTCATAGAATTTATCTGCATGTTTCATTTTATCCGAACCTCCCTGTAATATAATCGTTAGTTTTTTGATGATCAGGTTTTGTAAATATTTTAGAAGTGTCTCCTTCTTCAATCAAATTCCCTAAGTGAAAAAAAGCAGTTTTATCAGAAACTCTTGCAGCTTGTTGCATCGAGTGAGTTACTATTATAATTGTATAGCTTTTTTTAAGATCCGTGATTAGCTCCTCAATGATAGAAGTAGCAATTGGATCTAAAGCAGAACATGGCTCATCCATTAAAATTACTTCTGGCTTAATGGCTATTGCCCTCGCAATACACAAACGCTGTTGTTGTCCTCCAGACAAACTGGTACCCATGTCCTCAAGCCTATCTTTGACTTCCTCAAAGAGACCTGCTTTTTTTAAGGATGTTTCAACTATTAAATCCATTTCTTCTTTTTTATCAGTAAAGCCATGAATTCTAGGTCCATAAGCAACATTGTCATAAATGGACTTTGGAAAAGGATTTGGCTTTTGAAAAACCATTCCAATTTTTTCTCTTAAATGCTCAACTTCTATTTCTTTACTGTAAATATCTATACCATTTAGAGAAATATTTCCTTCAACTCTACAAATATCAATTACATCATTCATCCTATTGAGACATCTAAGAAAAGTAGACTTGCCACATCCTGATGGTCCTATAAGAGCTGTAACTTTATTTTTAAGAAAATCTAAACTAATATTATGAATTGCCTGTTGATCTCCATAGTAGACATTAAGGTTTTTTGTATTAATTGCGTTTACCATTTTTTTTCATATTTTTTTCTAAAGTAGACTGATACAAAATTAACTACAATCAAAAACATTAATAATAATATTATGGCAGAAGAAGTTTTTTCTATAAATCCTCTCTCAGAACTTTCAGACCATAAATATATTTGTGCAGGCATGCCTACTGCTGGTTCAAGAGGATTAGAAGGAATATCCATTATAAATGCAACCATACCAATCATCAATAGAGGAGCCGTTTCACCGATTGCTCTAGCCAAGCCTATAATCGCACCTGTAAGAGTTCCTGGCATAGCTAAAGGTAAGACATGATGAAACACAACTTGATTTTTCGTTGCTCCAAGAGCTAAAGCTGCCTCTCTTATTGATGGGGGAACTGCACGAAGAGAGGATCGACATGCCACAATTATTGTTGGAAGTGTCATAAAAGATAAAACGATACCTCCGACTAAAGCTGTAGACCTGGGCAATCCAAAAAAATTCAATAGTATACCAAGACCAAGTAGTCCAAAAATTATAGAAGGCACTGCAGCTAAATTATTTATGTTAATTTCAATCAAATCCGTTATTTTTCCGGTTTTTGCAAATTCTTGAAGATAAATTGAGGCAAAAATAGCAATAGGAAAACTTAATAAAAAGCAAATTAATATAGTAAATACTGAGCCCATTACAGAACCTGCCACACCAGCCGATTCTGGATCTCTTGAGTCCCCAGAAGTAAAGTAAGTTGAATTCCAAACTTTTTTAACTTTTTGGTCTTCTACAAATTTATCATAAATTTCTAATTGGAAATTATTAACTTTTCTATGTTTTTCTTGAACAGTTCTGTCAAAATTTCCTTTATGGATTTGATCAATATGTGTTGAGGCTGTTAATTCTACTTTTGTAGTTTTATTTAAAAATTCAGGGTTGCTGATAAGAAAATTTTTAAGCTCAATATCTATTTTCCTATAAAATAATTTTTTTATTTGTTTGATTTCATCTTTAGAATAATCTTTAAAGGTTTCATCAAAGTTATTTTTGATCAATTTTCTAAATGAAGCATTTCTAATTTGCTCTTCACTAGCATTATCTTCTAGATTTAATAATTTTTGATCAAAGTGAATTGAGGTTAAGAATATGGTTTTATAAAAGCCCCCAATACCTGATGAACAGATATTAAAAATAAGTATAGCAACAAATAGTAATGATAAAAATACAGAAAAAATTCCATAGAATCTAAATCTTAATTCTGCTTTTTTTCTTTTTGCCAGATTAGTCATATTGTTCTCTATATTTCTTCACTGTTCTTAAAGCGAAATAATTTAATAAAAGTGTTGCGAAAAAAAGCGTTAAGCCCAAGGCAAAGGCAACTAATGTTTTAGGGTTGTCAAATTCTGTATCTCCTGTTAGCGCCGTAACAATTTGAGTTGTTATTGTCGTTGTTGGCTCTAAAGGATTGATAGTTAAATTAGCTTGAAGACTTGCTGCCATTACAACAATCATAGTTTCTCCTATAGCTCTCGAAATTGCTAATAAAAATGAACCTATAATCCCTGGCAAAGCTGACGGAAGAATAACTTTGATAATTGTTTCTGACTTAGTTGCTCCTAAAGCATAAGACCCATCTCTAAGACTTTGTGGAACAGCTCCGATAACATCATCGGAAAGAGACGAAACAAATGGAATGATCATTACGCCCATTGTTAATCCAGCCGCTAATGCACTTTCAGATGAAACATCAAGTCCGATATATTCGCCTAAATCTGCTATTTTTGGAGCAACCACTAAAGCTGCAAAAAATCCATATACAACTGTTGGTATGCCAGCCAAAATTTCTATCACTGGCTTAGAAATGTCCCTTATTCTTTTTGGTGCATATTCTGCAAGATAGATGGCAGACATCAAACCTAAAGGTATAGAAACTAACATGGCTAGAAAAGCTACTAGCAGGGTTCCTGTCATTAGTGGAATAATGCCAAAGGCGTCTTTTAAAATATCTTTATCAATTACATCTGAACTATCAATTACAAAAGCTTTATTTGGATTCCAGTTAATACCAAAAAGAAAATCAAGGGGATTCACATATCCAAAAAAATTAATTGTTTCAAATACTAATGATAGAAAAATTCCAACAGTAATAAGTATGGCTATATAAGAGCATAGCTGAATAAACAAATTAACAATTTTTTCAACATGTCGCTGACTTTTAAAAGTTGGAGATATTTTTTTATTAACTAAATATAGAGCTATTGCGGTTACTAAAAATATTACCAGATATGTTAATAATAAAAATAAATTTTTAAATTGAATAATTTTTTGTGCGCCAAGTAACTCTAAATCTGTTTCATTTCCAAAAGAAGCACCTTCAGATAAATTTTTAATTTTAATAAAGAATAGCTGAACTTCACTTCCACTCATAGAGATTAAAAATTCTTTCAATATTAAGAAAAGGTATTTTTCTAATACAAAATTTTCACCAACTAATAAAACAAACCAGGCTATTAGTGTTGGAATCAAAATATATAGCATAGCTAGGTAGCCATAATAAGATGGCAGACTAGCTAATTTGATATTTTGGGATAACTTAATTGACTTTCTTTTTCCTAAGTAAAAGCCGATAAAAGAAAGTACAAATAATGTTAATACAGAATAAAACACTCTTATGACCTTAATATAATTTAAATATTAAAAAAGGGGACTTTTTATAGCCCCCTATTAATAAATTTTTTGTAAGGTTAATTACTTGCAAGCTGATCCGAATCCCTGTTCGTTCTTAAGGGGGTGATCCTTGTTAGCGCATTTTTCTAAATCCATTGCTACTAAGTTTTCAACATTATCAATAGTTATATCAGTTAACCCTTCAGTCATTGGGGCTAACCCATATTCTGTAAGATAGCCATCTTCTCCAATAGCTTCTTCTGATATCATTAAAGATGCGTATTCTTTAATACCGGGAATGACACCAATGTGTGATTTTTTAATGTAGAAAAATAACGGTCTTGCATTAGGATATTCATAAGACTGAATTGTTTCCATAGTCGGCTCTACGCCATCAATAATGCTTCCTTGAATTTTATCCTGATTTGCACTTAAAAAACTATACCCAAAATAACCAAATCTCTCAGGATCTTCTGCAAGCTTTTGAACTATAAGTGTATCATTCTCTCCCATTTCAATTGTACGACCATCTTCTCTATATGCGGTACAACCTTCGTCATCACCTTTGATCTCAATATAACCTGATCTTTTACAACCTTCTTCCATCACAAGACCATCAAAAGCATCTCTTGTCCCAGATGTTGGTGGGGCAACCAATACTTCAATTTCATAACTTGGGTACGAGCTATCTATTTCACTCCATTTTGAAAAAGGATTTTTTACAATGGCGCCATCAACTGGAACTTCGGCTGCCATAGCTAAAAAAATATGTTCTTTTTTTAAGCTTAGTCTCTCAGCATTAACGCTATTAGAAAAAGTTAAACCATCATTTCCCAAAATTACTTCAATTACATCTGTTACTCCGTTTTCTAGACATAATTTTGCCTCTTTAGCTTTCATAGGTCGAGATGCATTAGTTATGTCTGGATAGTTTTCTCCAATTCCACTACAAAATAACTTCATTCCCCCTCCAGTACCTGTTGGCTCTACTGTAGGAGCTTTATTTCCTGCTTCACTAAATCTTTCAGCTCCAATTGTTGAATATGGGAATACCGTTGAAGACCCAACTATACTAATAGAATCTCTTGCCTGAACGGATGTGAACAAGCTAGATATAAAAATCAATAAAAGTAATTTTTTCATAATTATTATCCTTTTGTTTATTTGTTATTTAAATATTAAATAACTCTAATTTGAGTAGATTTTATTAAATTAATGTTAAAGTTTTATGACAGTTTACAAAGAACCTTAAAGGTACTTCCTTTGCCTAAATTACTCAAAATGAGCATTTTACATTTATTTTTTGCAATAATTTCATTTGTGATAGCTAATCCTAGACCGTGACCGTGAATTAAGTTATTTCGGCTTTTATCAACTCGATAAAATTTTTCTGTAATTCTAGTTAAATTATCATTTGATATTCCAATACCTTGGTCTTTTACCATAATTTCAACCTGGTTTTCCTTAGAGATAAAACTTGCAGCAATTGTAACGCTTGTATTTGAATCAGAATAATTGAGAGCATTAGATAATAAATTATTTAAGACTATTTCAAAATCATTAGGTGTAAATTCAATAAACGTATTTTTAATTTTATCTACATCAACAATTAAATTGATTGATTTTTTTTTAAATAGCTCTCTGTAGCTCTTAATTGATTTATTAATTACCTGATAAAGATTAATTTTAGTTTTAACTTTTGTTAAAGATTCCATTTCTGATAGCTTAAGCATTTGATCTATCAAGTTTTTCATTTCTAAAGATTTAGAATTTACAATCTCAATAAACTTTTTATTTTCTTCTAATGAAAATTCTTCAAAATTAATTGTTTCTAAATAACCTATAATGACTGAGAGAGGTGTCTTAAGTTCATGAGTCAGATTAGTTAAATAAAGTTCATGGTTTCGTTTTTTATTAGCTTCTTTAGTCAGATCAATTATCTGCAATACTAAAAAGTTATTAAATTTTTTAATTTCTGTTTTGTAAGATTTATTTTCTGGTAATTTTTTTTTCCACAAAAAGTTATTAAAATTATCATTATTTTTATATTTTTCGATATTTTCAATAAATTCATAATCTCTAATTACAGAAGTAATAGGCGATAATATTTTTTTTCCATAAGATAGTTTTGCTTGGCTATTTAGAAATTTTATTTCAAAATTTTTATCTAAAAAAAAAATTGGAAAATCAAAATGATTAATTAATAATTGATAATAGTTTTCTAATTGTACATCAGTTAAGGAGTTATAATTTCCACTATTTGTTGACATTGCTACATTTGATAAGGCTGAAGCTTTTCTTTTAAAAAATGCAAAAGTAATCAGACCAGATATCATTTCAAAAAATAAAATTATAAAAATTGTCTTAGTATCAAAAAAAGAGATTAAAATAATATTAACGAGAACTAATAGCAGAATAGCCATTACTTAGTTTATAAATAATGTGCTTTATATCAAAGTTAAATATACTTAATTTTTTTTGATATAAATAAAAATAAGATTGTTGCAAATACTTGTGCTGAGATAAATGTGATAATATTTGATGGCTCAATGCCTGAAAATGTATTGGTTAAGCTTCTTGCTACTGTAACAGCTGGATTTACAAAGAATGTTGAGGCTGTAAACCAATAACCTGCGGTAATTGTTAACGCAACTAGTATGGCAATTTTATCTTTATTTTGAGAGCCAATTTTGATTACTGAAAGCAAGATTAGAGTTCCAACAACTTCACTCATCCATAAATTAATACCTCCTCTAAACTTTGTTGAAGTTTGGATAATAGAAATATCAAATATATAATGCGCTAAATAAACTCCTAAAATTGCACCAGAAAACTGGCCAATCCAATACTGTAATAATTGAAAAAATTCAATTTCTTTATTAGCCCAGCTTACAAAACTAACAACGGGATTAAAATGAGCACCAGAAATATTAATTAATAAAGTAATAAGAACAAATAATCCTGCCCCTGTAGCAATACTATTTGCGAGAAGAGCAATACCAGCATTGCCATTAGATAAGTTTTCTCCCATAATTCCTGATCCAACTATGACCATTAAAAGGGATAAAGTGCCTACGAATTCAGAAAAAAATTTTTTTGATATCATTTTTATTTGTTAAGTTGTTTATTTCTATATTTCAAACTAAATTCTTAAAATAATATTAAAAGAATTTTGTAAATTTTTTATATTATATAGTACATATACATTTCTAATGTTACATTTTTATTAATGGTTAATTTAGGGTTAAAAAATAAAAAAATAATTTTAG
>CAWUWX010000014.1:0-2545 GCA_963926395.1 uncultured Alphaproteobacteria bacterium | reverse complement strand
ACCTTTCAGGTTGGCCAGAAAAAGTTAAGACGATGCAGAAAAATTGGATAGGTAAATCCATAGGAGCTGAAATACAATTTCATATTAAAGACACAGATAAATATATTGAAATATTTACCACAAGACCTGACACTATTTTTGGAGCTACTTTCATAGCGCTTTCGATTAATCATGAATTTGCTAGGGGCTGTTTTGATGAAAATAAAATATCAGAATTACAAAAAGAATTTACTGATGCTGGTGAGAAGGAAAAGATTGGACTTTTTCTTAATCGGTATTGCGTTCATCCCCTAACAGGCGAAGACGTTCCTATTTATGTAGCAAATTTTGTCTTAGATAACTACGGGCAAGGCGCAATTTTTGGATGTCCCGCTCACGACGAAAGAGATTTTGATTTTGCAACGAAATACTCAATTCCTATTGTGAAAGTTGTGGAATGTGAAGATAGCGAATTACCTTATACAGGCATAGGTAAAATGGTTAACTCTTCCTTTTTAAACGACTTAGACCAAAAGGATGCAATTGAAAAAATCATTACACATTTTGTAGAGAAAAAAATTGGCAAGAAATCCATTAATTTTAAGTTACGTGATTGGGGCGTCTCAAGACAAAGGTATTGGGGTTGTCCTATACCTGTCATCTACTATGAGGATGGCTCTCACCGAGTCCTAGATCATGATGAATTGCCTGTGATTTTACCTGAAAATGCGGTTTTTACCGGTCAAGGAAATCCGCTAGATAATACAAGAGACTGGGTAGAAATTGTATGCAAAAAAACTGGTAAAAAAGCTTTTAGGGAAACAGATACACTTGATACATTCGTCGATTCTTCTTGGTATTTTTTTAGATTTTTAGATAGTAAAAATCAAGACAAACCCTTTGACGTAAATAAAATACAAGAATTTACACCTGTAGACAAATACATTGGCGGAATAGAACACGCCATCCTGCATCTTTTGTATTCAAGGTTTTTTACTAAAGCCATCAGAGATATTTATAAGCTTAAAGTTAATGAGCCTTTTTTAGAACTTTTTACGCAAGGAATGATTACTCATAAAACATTTCAAAATCATAAGAAAGAGTGGATTAGGCCTAACGAAGTTGTTATTAAATCAGGTCTCTTGGTTGATGTGGTGGAGGGCAAGCCTGTCAAAGAAGGTCCAATTGAAAAAATGAGTAAGTCAAAAAGGAATACAATTGAACCTAAAGAAATATTAGAAAATTATGGGTTAGATGCAACCAGGATTTTTATGATTTCCGACTCGCCTCCAGATAGAAATCTAGAATGGACAGAAGAGGGGATACAAGGATCTAAAAATTTAGTGAGTAGAATACATCGATATTTTGAAAATGAAGCAACTCCTATAAACGATGAACAAGTGAAAAAAATTAAAATTTTTATCTATAATATGGGGAAAAATATAATTTCATTCAGTTTTAATAAATGTGTTGCTGAGATTTATACCTTATTAAATTATTTAGAAAAGCAGAGGGCCTTTACAGGCAGTACAGCTTTTGGAAAAGAAATACTGACCTGTTTATTTCCAATTATACCAAGCCTAGTAAATGAAATTATAAAAACTAAATTTAATATGCTCTCAACTGATCTGAAATGGCCTTTAGTTAATGCGACTGAGATTGAGGAAGAATGTATAAATCTTCCCATACAAATAAATGGCAGATTTACTACAACTTATAATGTGGATAAAAAATATAAGGAAGATGAATTATTAAAACTAGTATTAGAAGTTGCCAAAATCAAAGAAAAAGTTAAGGATAGTCCTATAAAAAAAATCATACATGTCAAAAATAAAATTCTTAATATTATTATCTAGCATCATATTTTTTACTTCTTGTAGTCTAAAATTTGAGAGTGAAAAACTGTCCCTTAATAAAAAATTCTCTATCGACTACTTATCAGGCGGCAGTCAAGCCTTTCTTTTCAAAAATATTTTAAAACAACAATTAATAGCTAATAATCTATATAGCCCAGCATCATTAAATATAATTAAAATAGGCTTAAATGCTGATAGCCAATATCTATCAACTTCTATAACAAAAGTTGCATCAAGAAAATCAGAAAAACTAGTAGTCAGTATACAAGCGTTTGATCAAAAGAGAAAAGACTGTCTTTTATTTGAAAATAACTATGAAGAGGAACAAAGCTTTCTCTTGGCAAACAGTAATGCTAACTTAAGTAATGTGGCCGCTGAAAATAATATTTTTACAATAAATAGTGAAAATATTTCTGACAATATTATTGATGATTTACGACTAAACGTTAATCAAGAGTGCGTTCGTAATGAATAATTTAGAAAAAATTAATAAATTTTTAAAAGAGGACGATGGTCAAATGATAGCTCTGCCTAAAGTTAACGAAGAAGTGATAATATTTTATCAAATGTTGATACAGAGACTGTGTAAGAAAAATAATATTTTGTTTCAAAAAATAGAGAGTTATAAAAATTTGGTCAATATAGGAACGCACTCTCTTTTTGAAGATAAAAACGCCTATCTTATTGATATAAATAGTTCTCAATCAGCC
>CAWUWX010000013.1:0-7582 GCA_963926395.1 uncultured Alphaproteobacteria bacterium | reverse complement strand
ACAAGTTCACCCATAATATTTTGATCGAGAGGACTTGCGAAGTTGAGGTTATTTGTAATAGCCATGGGTTTAATGTTTGATGACACTAAGTTTCTATAAGACTCAACTACTGTGTGCGCCATTCCTTGTTCGGGATTAATTCGAATATAGAGAGGATTACAATCTGTTGTAGCTCCTATGGCCTTATTGGTTTTATGAACCTTAACGATACCACTTGAGCTTCCAGGCTCAAAAATTGTATCGCCCATAACGGTAGAGTCGTATTGATCATAGACCCAGGCTTTATGTGAGTAATTAATGTTTGTTAAAAGATTATTGAGACATGTTTCTATATTCAATTGACTAAAGTCATACTTTTGAACTTTGTGTTTGAGGGGAAGATTAAAGGGTCTGTCGTATTCGGGCGCTGAGTCCACAATAATGTCTACTGGGAGATCAACGACAATTTTATCTTGAGATTTGAAGATAACTTTTTTTGTATCTGTGACTACGCCTATGACTTCATAATCTATTTCCCACTTCTTTAAAATATTTTTTACTTTTTCATTATTTTCTTCAAGGATAACAGCTAGCATTCTCTCCTGGCTTTCAGAGAGAAGGATCTCATAGGGAGTTAAGGGCTCTCTGAGAGGAATTCTATCAAGATTAATTTCTACACCTAAATTTCCCTTTGATGCCATCTCCACACTTGATGAGGTGATACCTGCTGCGCCCATATCTTGCATAGACTCAATGAGTTTCGCGTCCATTAGTTCTAAGCAACCTTCCATGAGAAGTTTTTCCATAAAAGGATCTCCAACTTGAACAGATGGTCTTTTACTATCTTCATCGTCTTCTGAAAAAACATCGGATGCCATGCTTGCGCCGTGAATTCCGTCTTTACCAGTTTTCGAGCCTATATAAACAATTAATCCGCCAATGGTTTTAGGTTCAGAGTAAAAAATAGAGTCTTTTTTGACATGGCCAATTGCCATAGCATTGACAAGATTATTATAATCGTAGGAGTGATCAAATTCACATTCTCCGCCAATGTTTGGAATACCAATACAGTTTCCATAATGACCAATTCCTTTCACAACACCGTTGACTAAGTATTTTGTTTTAAAGTTCGATAAATCACCAAATCGAATTGAGTTAAGTATAGCAATAGGTCTTGCACCCATTGTAAAAATATCTCTTAGTATTCCTCCAACACCAGTAGCAGAACCATTGAAAGGCTCGATGTAGCTTGGGTGATTGTGGCTCTCTATTTTAAAAGCGATAGCATCGTCATCTTGAATATCTATGATTCCAGCATTTTCTCCAGGACCTTGAATAACAATATCATTAGATGTTGGGAGTTTTTTTAACCATTTCTTTGAAGTTTTGTAACAGCAGTGTTCATTCCACATAGCAGAAAAAATTCCCAATTCCTCCATGGTTAATTCTCTTTGCATATAATTATTGATTACCTCATATTCGTCCAACGTTAGTCCATGCTGTAAAATTAATTCTGTGTTCATCCTAAAAGAGACTCTAAAATTAATTGACCATCTTGAGAAGTGTGAAAATCTTGAAAGGCTCTTTCAGGGTGGGGCATTAATCCTAAAACATTTTTTTTCTTATTGGTAATGCCAGCAATGTGATTAAGAGAACCATTGAGATTAGATTGATCAGTTGTATTACCATTTTCATTACAATACAAAAAAGATATTTGCTGATTATCTTCTAGGGACTTGAGTCCTTCTTCTGAATTATAATAACTTCCTTCATTATGTGCGACTGGTATCGAGAGACACTGATCGGGTAAGATTTTTTTATTGAAATGATTATCATGGTTTTTTTTGATAAAACAGTTTTTTGCTAAAAATTTTAAATTTATATTTCTATTCAAAGCCCCATCCAAAAGACCAATCTCAGTTAAAATTTGAAAACCATTACATATACCAATAATGTACCCACCTCGGTCAGCATGTTTTAAAACATCATTAATGATTGGGCTCTTGGAAGCCATTGCACCTGAGCGCAAATAATCTCCAAAACTAAATCCACCAGGGATGATGAGTAAATCTACTTTTGGAAGGGAAACATCTTTATGCCAAACTTTATGAGTGTCTTGGCTAGTCAGTGCTTCTAAGTAAGTCTGGGCATCTCTGTCACAATTTGATCCTGGAAATGTAATAACAGCAGAACTCAGCGACATTAAAGAACTTCGTATTCTTCTATGATGTTATTGACTAGCAGTTTATCGCAAATAGTTTTTATGTAAGTATCTCTATCCTCTAGTCCATCAGGAAGATCTAGCTCAATAAGTTTCCCTTGACGGATATTAGAACATTTATCAAATCCTAAGCTATTAAGAGACTCCTCTATATTTTTTCCTTGAGGTTCTAGTATTTGTTTTTTTAATCTAACTAGAATCTTCACCCTCATATCTTAAGACCTAGTCTACTCATTACCTCTAGATAAGCTTCTTCAACTCCACCTAAATCTCTTCTAAATCTATCTTTATCTAACTTTTCATTAGTTTTGAGATCCCAAAGCCTACAGGTGTCAGGAGAAATTTCATCAGCTAAGACTAATTCGTTACTTTTTTTACTAATGCCAAACTCAAGTTTAAAGTCTATCAACTTTAAACCTACGGTATAAAAAACTGATCTTAAAATATCATTAACTCTTAATGAGTAGTCATCAATAAGTTCAAGAGTCTCAGGATCACAAAGGCTCATAGTGAAAATATGTTCTGGACTAATGTGAGGATCCCCTAATTCGTCTGACTTAAGACAGTACTCAATTAAAGCGTCTGGTATTTTAGTACCTTCCTTGATTCCAAATTTCTTTGAAAGAGAACCTGCAAAATAATTTCTCACCAAAACCTCTATTGGAACAATATCTACTTTTTCTAATAGCTGAGTATTTTTATCTATTTTTTTAATAAAGTGAGTCGGAATATCTGCATTATTTAAAATTTCATAAAGATAAGAGCAGATAGCATTATTAATCTTGCCTTTATCTTTGATGGATCCTTTTTTTAGATTATTAAAAGCGGTCGCATCATTTTTATAATAAGCATGAACTTCTTTTGTATTTTTTTGATAAATAATTTTTGCTTTACCTTCGTAAAGTTTTTTGAGTTTAGTTTTCATTTAGTTTACCGATCTCTTAAATATTAATTCAACTTTTTTGCTCAGGTCTGTATTCGAAAATATTTTATCTATTTTTAATGAAAGATTAAGTTTTTTTAATAAAGAATCGTTAAGTAAATTTTCTTTAAAGCTTTTATCTCCATTCCAAGTTTCTAAAGCGCATCTTTGAACGATTTGATAAGCGTCTTCTCTTGAAACTTTATTATCTACTAAAAATATTAAAATATTTTGTGAGTAGGGTAGTCCTTTTAATTTATTTAAGTTATGAAGCATATGATCTTTATGAATGACTAAATTATCTATGATATTGACGGTTCTTTGGACTGCAAAATCTAATGTTATTGTTGCATTAGGTGCGTTAATTCTCTCAACGCTCGAATGGCTAATGTCTCTTTCATGCCAAGAGGTAATATTTTCTAGAGCTGGTATGGCTAAAGATCTAACAACTCTCGTTAGCCCAGAAACATTTTCTGATAATATAGGATTTTTTTTATGAGGCATGGCGGAACTTCCTTTTTGTCCTTTACTAAAACCTTCCTCTACCTCTAAGACTTCAGTTCTTTGTAAATGTCTAATTTCAGTCGCTAAGCGATCAAGAGAACTAGCGATTATAGAAAATGTACAAAATAATTCTGCGTGTCTATCTCTTGGTATTATTTGAGTCGATACCTTCTCTACTTTAAATTTTAATTTTTGTGCAACATATTTTTCAATTTTTGGGTCTATGTTAGAATAGTTTCCAACAGGTCCAGACATTTGAATTGTTTTGATTTGGTCAATAGAACCCTTCAGTCTTTTGATATTTCTTTTATTTTCTTCGAAATAACCAAGCATTTTAAGGCCAAAAGTTGTCACTTCCGCATGAATGCCATGACTTCTTCCAATACAAAGAGTATTTTTATGTTTTTTTGAAATTTTAAGTAAAGACTTATTAAGTTTTTCTAGTCCATCTAATATATGTCCAGAAGATTGATTTAATTGGATAGAAAAAGATGAGTCTAAAATATCACTTGAAGTTAAGCCCTTATGAATAAAGCGAGATTCATCACCGACATACTTGGCGACATTAGTTAAAAATGCAATGACATCGTGTTTTGTGACTTTTTCAATATTTTCAATTTCTTTGACTTTAAACTTGGCTTTCTTTTTGATTTTTTTTGTGGTGCCTTGAGGAATATAGCCATATTTTTCCATGGCTTCACACGCTAGAATTTCTAAATCTAGCCAGATTTGAAATTTGTTATTATCTTCCCAAATATCTTTGACAATTTTTCTCGAATAACGCGGTATCAACTATAAAAAACTCCCTTTGGAGATTCTGTGAGAATCTCAACTTTATCGTCATTTATGTATATCGTATGTTCGTATTGAGCGCTAAGAGTTTTATCTCTTGTAACCGCTGTCCAGCCATCTGATAACACTTTTGAATTATATTTTCCAATATTTATCATTGGTTCAATTGTAAATATCATTCCAGAAATAAATTCCAAACTATCATAGTGAGGATCATAGTAATGGACAATACTAGGATTCTCATGAAATTTTTTACCTACACCATGACCACAAAAATCCTGAACAACACTAAAATTATTAGAGTCAGAAATTCGATCAATTGTTTTGCCGATTTGAGATATTTTCTCTCCTGGCTTAACCACTCCTATAGCTTCCATTAAACACTGATGAGTAACTTTCATTAAATTTTGAGCTTTCACTGAAATTTCATCTATTTGAAACATCCGTGAAGTGTCTCCATGCCATCCGTCAATTATTGAAGTGACATCTATATTAAGTATGTCTCCTTTTTTTAGTAATTTATCTTTACTAGGTATCCCATGACAGATGACATGGTTTAAAGAAGTGCAAGATACTTTTGGGAAACCTCTATAAAATAGTGGAGCAGGTGTTGCGCCTAATTCTTTAATTCTGTTAAAACAAAAATCATCGATATCTTCAGTCGTATTTCCTACTTCGATTAAATCTATAACTTCATCTAGAACCATGGATGAAATTTTAGACGCTTCTCTGCAAGCATCAATTTCACTACTTTTATAAGTTTTAATCATTAATAATTTTAATCTCTTTTTTTATTTCTACACCTTGTTCATTAACATTACATGAATATGCAATAAATCTAACACCGTTTTTTTTAGCAATAAGAGAGTTTTCATAATACTCTTTATCAATATCTTTTGCGATTCTAAAACTTTTAATATCAGGTCTTTGAATTAAATAAATCAAGTAACAGCTAGTATTGGAATTCACTGTTTTAGATAGTTCAATTAAATGTTTTGAACCTCTCGACGTAATCGAGTCTGGAAATTCAGCAATGCCTTTCTCTCTAGACATAGTAACGGACTTAATTTCTATATAAATTTTATGATTATTTTCTTCAAGTAAAATGTCAATTTTTGAATTAACTCCGTACTTAACCTCTCTTCTAAGTGTTCCTGTAAATTCCTTTAATAATTTTTTGTCCACAATAGACTCAGATATTATTAAATTAGGCAGACTCGTGTTAATTCCAACAAAAACATCATTAGACCTTATAGCTTCAAGTCGATATTTTAGCTTTGCTTTAGGGTTGTCAACTTTCGCAACAAGAACTTCATTACCTTCATCAAGAAGACCTTCTAGAGAGCCAGTATTAGGGCAATAGGTTGTCAGAGCTTCATTGTTAACTTTTACATCTGCAAAGAATCTTTTATAACGTTTGATTAAAGTTCCCTTTAATATTATATCTTTATAAATCATTAATCATGTCCAAGAGTAAAAAATTCAAAAATGCTGCACTTTTAATTATAGGCAACGAAATTCTATCAGGAAGAACACAAGATAAAAATATAAATTATTTAGCAAAGCAACTTTTTTCTCATGGTGTTAGTTTGGAAGAAGTAAGAATTATACCTGATGTTAAACCTACGATTATTAAAACAGTTAAATCTTTAAAAAGTAATTTTAATTATATTATTTCCACAGGCGGCATAGGAGCTACTCATGATGACATCACAGCAGAATCAATTTCCACAGCTCTTAAAAAAAATTATTGCCTTAATAAAAAAGCATTAAAAGAATTAGAGAAATATTATAAAAATAAATCTGAATTAACAGATGCTAGAAAAAAAATGGCTTATATGCCTAAAGGTTCAAAAATTATTCTGAACAAAGTTAGTGGCGCTCCAGGATTTCAAATTGAAAATATTTATGTCTTTGCAGGCATTCCTATTATTGTCGAAGCGATGATGAAAGAGTTTTTAAAAAAAATAAAATCAAATACTAAAATTTATGTAAAAAGCATAAAAACTCATTTTTATGAAAGTATTATTGCAGAAAGATTAAAAAATACCGAATTAATGTTTAAAGGTGTTAGAGTTGGTAGTTATCCTATATTTGATGGAAAATTTAGAGGTGTTGAGATTGTTATGAATTCTTACTCCAAAAAAAATATAGATTTAGCATTTAAGTATTTAAAAAAAGAGCTAAATAAAAAGATTTAAGTTCCAGCTAAACTGTTGTAAATATTATCATAATAAGATGGCGAAGTAGCTCAGTTGGTTAGAGCAGGGCAATCATAATGCCAAGGTCGGGGGTTCAAATCCCTCCTTCGCTACCACTTATTTAAATCATTGAAATTAATAATTATTTAACATATCTTCCCCTTCTGATCGCGGGGTAGAGCAGCTTGGTAGCTCGTCAGGCTCATAACCTGAAGGTCGTAGGTTCAAATCCTACCCCCGCAACCAAATCTCAGTCAATTATTAAAATTATACAAAATTATTTGCATATTTACTTATTTGTTGTTTGACAAAGGGCCTTAAAAGTATAGTTATACTCCTACTAAAAATTCGAAACCTTGTTGCCTTTATTGTGCAGTAGGGATTCTTGCTCTTTATTAATAGTTAATAGGAAATGAATAGACGGTGGGTATATTAACGTTGAAATACGAACCTAAGTTTGCTTTTTTAAATAAAAGAAACTTTCGTGTTTTGGCGTCTAACCTACGTCAATTTATAATAAGTTTACAATAGTAAGTAAGTTTTAAATGAGTAGGTAATTCAACTTAAGAGTTTGATTATGGCTCAGAACGAACGCTTGCTGCATGCTTAATACATGCAAGTCGAACGAAGGCCCTAGCTTGCTAGGTGTCCTTAGTGGCGCACGGGTGAGTAACACGTGGGAACTTACCTCAGAGTACGGAATAACTATGGGAAACTATAGCTAATACCGTATATTCCGGAAACGGGAAAGATTTATCGCTCTGAGATAGGCCCGCGCAAGATTAGTTTGTTGGTGAGGTAATGGCTCACCAAGGCTACGATCTTTAGCTGGTTTGAGAGGATGATCAGCCACACTGGGACTGAGACACGGCCCAGACTCCTACGGGAGGCAGCAGTGGGGAATATTGCACAATGGGCGAAAGCCTGATGCAGCCATGCCGCGTGTGTGAAGAAGGCTCTAGG
>CAWUWX010000012.1:0-7755 GCA_963926395.1 uncultured Alphaproteobacteria bacterium | reverse complement strand
TAGATGACATAGAAGAACCATAAGCTCCTACATTTTTAAAAATTATTATATCTCCTACTTTTAATGGAGGTAATAGAGCATCTCTGATGAAAAAGTCAGAAGATTCACAGACTCCGCCACCAATATCATATTTAATTTTTTGACTTTTTTGATCACTCTCAATTAGTTCTATTATTGGTTCAATTTCATAAAGAGCACAACGTATGTATTCAGACATAGAGCTATCTAGTAAGGCTATATTTTTGTTTCCAGATTTTTTTAAAAAATTAACTTTTGAAACCAAGTAACCTGAATCGGCAATTAAAAATCTACCTGGCTCAAATATAATTTCATAATTTTTATGATTCATGATTGCATTTAATTCTGATGACCAAAGATCAAAATCTAATCCCTGATTCCCATTATCTAAAACGGCAAATCCTCCACCAAAATCTAAATATCGAATTTCAAAACCTTGCTTATTCAGTTTATCTGCAAGACTGATTATGGATTGATAAGATTCAATGAGATTTTTATGCTCTGTTATTTGACTGCCAATATGAACAGAAAGAGTTTTTAGGTTGATATGATTAAGTTCTTTAATCATATCAAAATCAATTTGATTAATTTCAATTCCAAATTTACTTCCTGATTTCCCTGTAGTAATTTTTGATAGTGTCTTAGCATCAATCCCTGGATTAATTCTAATTCCAATATCGGTAATAAGTCCTTTTTCTTTTGAGTAATCATTGATCAATTGGATTTCCTCGATATTTTCTATATTAATACTAGAAATTTTTTGAGTTATTGCATATTTTAAGTCAAAGTCATTTTTACTTGAACCATTAAACATTATTTTATTTGGCTTGATGCCCGATCTTAGAGCTTTATAAAGTTCTCCAGAAGAAACCACTACTGCCCCAATATCTTTTTGTTTAAATAAGTTAATAATTGCTAAGTTGGGATTAGCTTTAATAGCAAAGGAAAAATTATGATTAAAATTTAATTTTAGGTTATTTAAAAAGTTAATTTTATTATTAATGATTGCCTGATCATAACAGTAAAATGGCGTTTGAAATTCTTGAGATAATTTTTTAAACATAATTTTATTCTTGCTCAAGTTCTGGTGGATATTGCAATGTAGATTTATCTTTAACGCCATCAGGTAATTTATTATTTTTATAATTTCCGCATGACACTAATGTGAGTAAAATTAATAAAGTTAGATATTTGCCCAACGTTCTCATTATTTTTTCAGAAATGTCTCTGCATTTTTAATTGCTTCAATTACTTTTTTTGGATTGGTACTCATCGCTGTTTTCTTTCTTGTTACACTATTTCTAATGTCTATATATTGGAATATATTTTGATCAATTGTATGATTAAATTTTTTAAATTCACCTAAGCTTAATTGGTTCATATTTTTTTTATTTAATTGTGCATAGTTTACAATTGATGCAATGATTTGATATGAATCCCTGAATGATATATTTTTTTCTAATACTAAATAGTCAGCTAAATCCGTTGCTGAGGCAAAGTTATCCTCACATATTTTAAGGCCTTTATTTGCATTAAAACTAGATTCTTTGAGAACCTCTGTCATTACGTTGATACATAATTTCAAATCATCATAACTATCAAAAATTATTTTTTTATCTTCCTGAAAATCCTTAAAATAAGTTAAAGGCAGGTTCGATAAAACGTTTAAAAGGCTAGAACTTTGATTTCTAATAATATTAGTTTTTCCTCTAATTAACTCTAATGAGTCGGGATTCCTCTTTTGAGGCATTATAGAGCTCCCTGTTGAATAATTTTTACTGATACTAAATAAATCAAATAGGTTGCTTGACCATAGTATTAGTTCTGATGACATTTTTCCTAAGTGAAGACTAACCATTGAAAGTGTTTGAAGAAAATAAACACAAAAATCTCTATCGCTAACAGCATCAAGTGAGTTTGTTTTAGATTTACTAAATCCAAGCTCTTTATTCAGTAATTTCGTATCTAGATTGTAGTTACTTCCAGCTAATGCAGCGCTACCCAATGGATTTTCATCTGTCATTTTTTCTACAAATTCTAATTGAGATAAATCTCTTTTAAACATTTCAAAGTAAGCCATCAAATGATGTGCTAGTGTAACGGGTTGTGCTACTTGCAAGTGTGTAAAACCTGGAATTATATTAGATTGATTATTCTTTGATTGTTTAATAATAATTTTCATCATCAATTTAATTTGAATTTTTAAATTTTTACAACTTTCTAATACCCAAAGTCTAGTATCTGTTGCCACCTGATCATTTCTTGATCTACCAGTGTGAATTTTAGAGGCTGTTTCACCTATGATCGAGTGAAGCAGGGATTCTATATTCATATGAATATCTTCATTCTCTCTACTAAATTTTATTTTTTTATCTGAATGATTTTTAACAATTGTATTCAATCCTTTTTGAATTTTCACTAATTCACGATTTGATAAAATTTTTAATTTATTCAGCGCTAATGCATGTGCTTTAGTAACTTTTATATCTTGATTAAATAATCGAGAATCAATATCAATAGAAGTATTAATCGCATCCATCAATTCTGACGTTTTCTTATTAATACTTGTTGATAGAATTTTTTTATTTTTTTTAGTCATCAATTTTTAGTTTATCTAGAAAAATAAATAATTGCTGCAAAAATTAATACAGCAACTCCTTGAAATAAAACGCGCATTCTCATTAATTTATTGCTATACTTTTTATTAAAATTACCATTTTTAGCCATCGCTATTACACCTATGATTACAACTAATAGAGCCAAAAACATGCACACAATTAAAATGAAAGGTAAAATATTGTTCATAAACATAGTTGGAACATATCAAAAAATCTTAAAATGTCGATTAATTGATCAATTTATTGATAAAAATGAATAAAGTTATTTTATTTCTTCATGGTTATGGTGCTAACGGCAATGATCTTATTGGTCTTAAGGATCATATAGAAAATAAAGATAATTCAATTTTATTTGAATCGCCAAATGCGCCTGAGTCATGCCCTCTTAACTATTTCGGATATCAATGGTTTAATTTAGCTGAAAGAACTCCAGAAGAAATCTATTCAGGTTTAAAAAAATCATATAAATATTTAGATGAAATATTGTCTGATCTTATTGTTAGACATAATACTAGTTATGAGAAGATTGTCTTAATTGGTTTTTCTCAGGGGGCAATGCTCGCATCATATTTTGGATTAATATCTAAAGTTACTATGGGGGGAATTATTTCATTATCGGGAGCTTTACCAAGAAATATTTTAGAAGATATTTCTCTATTAAATGAAAGTCAAAAATTTTCTATTTTTCATGGTAGATCAGATTCCGTAGTCCCCTTTGAGAGATCTCAACAATTACATGAATTTCTAATATTAAATAAAATTCAAAGTAATTTAATTCTTGAAGATAATTGCGATCATGGAATAAGCATTAAAGCTATTGAGGAAATGAAAGTTAAAGTTAAGGACTGGTTATCTTAATTTATTAACATGACAATTTCCAAAGTATGTTAATATTGTCTTATGGTCGATTCGAATAATTGCCCTTCTTTAGTACTTAATGCTGATTATAGGCCATTAAGCTATTTCCCATTATCTATTTGGAGTTGGAAGGATTCTGTTAAAGCTGTTTTTCTTGAAAGAGTTAACATTGTCAATGAATACGATCAGTATGTAAATTCGCCAAGTTTTAAAATGAAAATACCAAGCGTAATTTCTTTGAAGGATTATATTCCTCATAATCACAAACCACCTTTTACTAGATTTAATGTTTTCTTGAGGGATGATTTCATATGTCAATACTGCAATAAGAAATTCCAAACAAAAGAACTTACTTTTGATCATCTTATTCCTAGGTCTAAAGGGGGAGTTACTAATTGGGAAAATGTCGTCACTTCCTGTTCTCACTGTAATTGGACAAAAGGCAGTAAGTCTCTTCGAGCCTCAGGATTTAACTTATTAAGAAAACCCCAAGAGCCATCTCAATATTCCTTAAGGTTAAAAAGTAAAAATTTTCCTTCAAATTATCTTCATGAAAGTTGGAGGGATTATTTGTATTGGGATAGTATTCTTGAAAAGAATTAATATTTCTTTGTAATTTTAATAGCTAAATAGCAAGCTTGCTTAATTGCCTTACTTAAAAATACATATCCTGGAGTCATTTCAGCTTCGTGATTTACACCAGTGTCATGATGTTCTAATTCATCTTCCCTAAATTGTTTAACGATTTTTAATAGTTTAGGGTCAATTTTATTTTTAGATAAAATTTTAACTTGCTCTTCATAGTGACGACCAATTACTTCTTCTACTGCTACAGTGCATGCCATGGCAGCCTTTTCACCCAAAAGTGCAGTACTTAAACCTAAAAGGTATCCTGCTGTATTCCATAAAGGAAACAGACTTGTGGGTCTAATGCCCATATCTACAATGAGTTCATCAAAAGTAGATTTATGAATCTCCTCTTGTTCTGCCATTTCGACAATTTTTTTCCATATAGTTGAATTTTTTTTAAAAATAGCAAGTTGTCCACGATATATTTGAGTTGCTCCATGCTCCCCAGCATGATCAACCCTAATTATTTCTTCAAGGATTTTTTTTTCTTCAGAGGATAATCGTTTTTTATCTTTTGATGATTGCATTTTTAATTATAAGTATCAGAAAACCCAATGAAGCCAAAGCATTATAACTAGAAAGATGTAGTCCTAAAATTTTTTTATTAGCATTTTCACAATCAATAATTAGAGTATTATTTTGTAATGCATTTTTTAAACTATCAACTCCTGAAGGCAGAGTAACAGCACTTTCACATCCTGATGATTTGATTATTCCAAAAGATAAGAGAGAGTGGTTTACAGAAAATACCATTTCAGCCAATAGACATAAAAAAATTAAAATTGTTATTGATTTATTTGATGGTTTTAAAAATAGTTGAAATAGAAAAATCAATATAATAATTAGGTAGGGTATTCTTTGAAAAGTACAGAGTCTACAGGGAAGTAATCCAAATCCATATTCCAGTATTAACGCAAATCCTAAAGCAAAAAATGAATAAAAAAATATGATATTATTTGTTTGATTCTTCATAATTTATAATTATATAAAATATATTCCTATTATTACCATTACAATTAATGCAATAGGAATAACTAAAAAAATTAGAGTCTTATTCTTATTGAGAAAAGCTAAACTTTTTTCAGCTAATATTTTAATTATTAATCCTACTATTAAAAATCTGAGACCTCTGGCAAAAATCGCACTTAAAATAAATATTAAAAAATCAAATTTTAAAAAGCCACTAGTGACGGTAATAATTTTAAAAGGTATAGGTGTAAATCCACCAATTATTACAGAGTACACCCCCCATTTACTGTAAAAATCAATAAAATGTTCAATTTTATTTTCATCAAAAAGATGACTAATGTTATCGTATAAAAAATATCCTATACCGTAGGCTATAGCCCCACCCATTACAGAAAAAAAAGTACAATTTAAGATAGAGAAAAAAATTTTATTTCTATTATAATAGCAAATGGGTATTAGAAATAAGTCTGGTGGTATTGGAAAAAAAATACTTTCAGTAAAGGCTATTAAAGATAAAAGGGACTGTGAGTATCTTGATCTTGATTTACTCTCAAGAAATTTTTTTATTTTTTTTAACAAGATTGTTATTATTTATATCAAATAATGCCAAAGGTAAGCTACCATTAAAGCTGGGATTGCACTATAAAGTGTTGCTAAAACAGCAACTTTTGGAGCTATTGCCATAGCTGGAAATAATGCGTCACCGTCATTTGAAATGGAATTGCCTATTTGAGCAGACATTGGGATTTGCCCACTTATATACATTGAGGTAATCATGATTTGAGGTCCACAACCAGGAATAAAGCCTATTAAAATAGCTACTAGCGGAACGAATGGACCAAGTAACATCAAATAGTCAAACATCTTCCCTTGAGTTGATAAGTTTAGAAGTTCAAAACATACAAAAGCAGTAATAACCCATACGGTAACAAAACAGGTTGTATCAACAGTCTTTCTTATTGAGTTTTCATGAACTGAAGCCATTTGAATATCTGTAAGTGGATTAAACACCCACATCAGTAAACAAAAAATGGAAGCTAAAAAACTAAACATCACAACTAAATCAAAATTCAGTAAAATAATTGAAGGACTAATATTAAAAGCGTTAAATATTCCTAATATCAAACCTGGAATAACTAATAATAGCCAAATAGAGTAAAATTTATTAGGTATTTTATTAATTGGAATATTTTCTGTATTTAATTTTTTCTTAGGAATTGCTGGTGATATTATTTTTGAAAAAGGAAGAGAGATATAACCCGTCACAATTCCAGTAATTAAAGTTACAGGAAGTATAATAAGAGCAGCAGTGGGTTTTGAGGCAATTAATAAAAATGCAGCATCCCCCATTGTACTTATTAGAGTGGCTAGTACAGAACTGAAAGAAACAATACCTCTTGTGTAAAGACTCATAACCATAATTGCTCCACCACAACCCGGTATTACTCCAAGAAGGGCACAAATAGGAATTTCGTAAATTGTATTTTTTTCAATAAATGATTGTAAATTAAATCTTTTTTTTTCTAAAAAACTAAACATTAATAAGGTTGCAGCAACAAACGAAGTAACAGAAATATATGCAGATGAAGCTGATTCAATTAAGACTAGTCTAGTTTCTTCAAACAGCATTAAAGAGCCAAATATTATAAAAAGAATGATTTTAGAAATTCTAAAATATTGAATTCTTTTAGTTAATATTAATACAAGTTCTGTCATGTTTAGCCTAGGCTAAACTATATAGACCTAGCTAAGATTTGTAAAGAGGGCTTTACATTCTAATCATAGCAAATATGCTTATTGAAATGTCTAATACAAGATATAGCGGGCCTAAACAGTATTCTAAAATTAGAGCACAAAATAGTGCAGAAATGCTCGAAGATTATGTTGAGACTATTGGTGATTTAATAGCAAATAATGGAGAAGCCCGTAATGCAGATTTAGCTAATCATTTTGGCGTATCTCAAGCTACGATAAATAAAAATATAAAAAGGTTGATTGCTTTTGACTTAGTTAAAACAGAGCCTTATCGATCTATATTTTTAACACCTAAAGGCAACTTACTAGCGGATGCTTCAAGAAAAAAACATGAGATAGTTTTAAATTTTCTATTAAAGCTTGGTGTTCCAAATAAAATCGCTGAAGAAGATAGTGAAGGTATAGAGCATCACGTGAGTACCGAAACTTTAGCGATAATGAAAAAATTTATTTCTAATTAATTTTTTTTTGTTTTTGTAATAAGTTTTTTTTCCAAAACATTGTCTAATAAAAATACAGCAATTGTTAAAAAAACTATGATTGTTAGTGCATGTAATGACCCAAGTTCTAATGACTCACTTGAGGAATACTGATATAACTCAGTCGCCAAAGTATTAAAATTAAAAGGCCTTAGAAGTAGTGTGATAGGGAGCTCTTTCATAGTATCGACCATGACTAGAAATATTCCAGCAATTACACTTATTTTAATTTGAGGTAAAATTATTCTGAAATATGTTGTGGAATATCTTCTACCCATCATTCTAGAAGCATCATCAAGAGATTTAGAAATTTTTTCTAAGCCTGAATCGATACTATTATTAGATAAAGAAATAAGTCTAATGCTCAAAGCTAAAACTAATCCAATTATAGAAGAGCTAATTAATAAATTATTTAAAAAAAGTAAATC
>CAWUWX010000011.1:0-13672 GCA_963926395.1 uncultured Alphaproteobacteria bacterium | reverse complement strand
TAAGACCTCCGGCATATTAGCAAACATTACAAATCTATTTTGAGTACTATTTGCAGAAAATACAGTCTTTAATGCATTTTCAGGATTATCAAAATTTTTATAAATAATATTTTCAAAGAATTCATCATCATAGGTACTCTGCTTTTCCCTTTTAATATTTTTTAGATATGTTTGAAATTGATTAGCATAAACCATTCTTCTAATCATTAATTCTGGCGATGTCCATTCTTCCTCATTATCTATAAATCCATTTGGTTGACTAGCTTTAAAAACAGGATGACCTAAATCTTCAAGAATCCATTCTATTCTTCTTTCTCTTTTGGGGGGTATCTTACCAGGTTTAAATACATATCTATCTGGTCCCCAGTAGTGTTTAAAATTTAGCATTTTTGCATTTTGAATAAGCCAAGGTTCTGGCATCAAAAATTTTTTATGTTTATTTCCATATTCAAAAGCAACTTTCATTGTAGCTTTATGAATTTCAGGGAGAAAACCATCTGATTTAACCCAAGCCTGAACAATAGGATCTATCATCTCTTGACTGGGTTCATCTGTTATAAAATGCTGACATAATTTTTTTGCTATAAATTCTCTACATGATTTATGATTACAAAGATCTTTGATAACGGCAAACAATTGTTTATTGCCAGTCATTTTATTTTCATTTGTATTGTAAGATTTTCCTAATATATTTTTTTGCCCCATCTCATGTAATTCTGGTTGAAATACTAAGGGTCCTGCCCATAGATTTTTCTTAGACCATTTTTTAGCCCATCCAGTTAAAACCTTTGCCATATTAATCACATCATCTTGGGTATAATTCGCAGCTGGAGATACTGTATGAAGTTCTAAGAGTTCTCTTGCGTGATTTTCATTTAAGCCAACTTTTCTTTTATCGCCATCCGAGTTCTCCCTTCGACCTTCCTGCGAGTTAGGGCCAATATTATCAGTGTTATCTAGGTGGTGTATCATGCCCCATGAAGTAGTAACCTCAACTACCATTTCTTCAAATGTTTTATTCATTGATGGTCTGATCGCTTCTCTCATGTAAGGCCCATAATGCCAGTCAGATATAAAGTCTTTATTACTTAGAGAAAAATGATTACCCCAAAAATGCCACATTCTTTCAAACGCGGGTGCACCACTATTTAAAGCATTGTGATGTCTAATTGATAGTTCAAAAGCTTGGAAAAAATTTTGACCTTTTTGATTTCTTAGTTTATTTAGCTCTGACTCAAGTGTCATAGCATCCTTACCAAATTTTTTTCGAATCCTCTCTTTTTCATTAAGGAATTGACTAAATATCTCCCTTTGATCTTCAACTGATGGAGGTTTTTCTGACCAGCTAAGAGGAGGTAGGCTATTAAATTGATCAGTTGCCCATTTTAATGGGTCTTCAGGAACTGATTCTTTATGACTTAAACCAAAACCTACTTTTCTAAAATAATTACTCAAAATGATATTTTAACATTAATTGTTCCAATAACTCAATTAAATTACTTTAATTATAAAAAATTTATTAGAACAATGTTGTATCTAATCAGATCATGAATTAATCTGATTTTGATGCCATATTATATGCTAGCAACTGAGCCGGGAAATTCTTCTGTACTAATTAAAAAAGAATTTATTCCAGAACTCCCCCAAAAAAATGAAGTGATTATTAAAAATAAAAGTATAGGTATCAATTTTATTGATATTTATATTCGTAAAGGTATCTATCCCTGGCCTGCAGAAACTAATAATAAAAATTTAATTCTTGGTTCCGAAGGCGCTGGTACAATAGAAGCAATAGGATCTGAAGTTACAAAATTTAAAATCGGCGATAGAGTTGCTTTCTTAAAAACAAATGGCGCCTATACTTCTCACAGAACTATAGAGCAAGAATTAGTAGTCCATATACCAGACTTCATTTCTTTTGATCAAGCAGCAGCAGTAATATTAAAAGGCCTAACAGTTAAATATCTTTTAAACGATAGTTATAAAATCAAAGGTCACGAAACTGTTTTATTCCATGCTTCAGCTGGCGGTGTAGGTTTAATTGCCGGCCAGTGGTTAAAGTCTTTGGGTATCAAAACAATTGGGACTGCAGGAACAGAAGAGAAATGTTTACTTGCAAAACAACATGGGTATGAGCACGTAATTAATTATAACAAAGAAGATTTTCAAAAAGTTGCAATGGAACTCACTAATGGTGAAGGGTTCGATGTTGTTTTTGATAGTGTCGGACAGACAACAATGGCAGGTTCTTTCGGTTGCCTAAAAAAACATGGCACACTGATAAGTTTTGGACAATCATCTGGCGTATACACAGACTTAAAAATAGGTGATTTACAAGCAGGGTCATTTTTTCTTTCCAGACCAACTCTATTTCACTTTACTCCTATTCCTGGATGGTTAGATAATGCTACCGCGATCTTATTTAAAATGATCAAAGAAAATAAAATTGATATTCAGTATAATAATACTTATGACTTGGAAAACTTAGGTCAAGCTCATGATGAGATTGAAAATCGTAGGACCACAGGTTCTGTTATTCTAAAAGTTTAGTTACTGATTTTAATTTCATTAAAAACTTCATTTAAAGTTTCTTTGAGAGTTGAGTACATAAAATCAATTTGTTCTGGAGTTGTAATAAAGGGAGGACATAAAACTATTGAAGGTCCTAGTGGTCTGCATATCAAACCCTTTTCAATTGCTTTGTTTGCTACTCTTTCTCCCATATTCATATGACCATCAAAAGGCTTTTTAGTTTTTTTATCTTGAACCATCTCTAGTGCACCCATCAGTCCTATTCCTCTCGCTTCACCAATAAATTCCATATCTTCAAACTTTTTTAAACCTCCCATAAATAGAGGTTCTAGTTTTCTTACATTCTCAACTAATTTTTCTTCAATAATAATATCAATTGCTTGGAGTGCTAAAGCACATCCAACTGGATGACCTCCGGCTGTAAAGCCATGTGGAAACTCTTCTGCAGCATAAGAGGCTTCAATTAATTCTTTGGTAATTTCTTCACCAGTAATCACAGCACCTAGAGGAAAAAAACCTGAAGTAATACATTTCGAGGCTATAATGATATCGGGCTTAATGTCATAGGTAATAGAGCCCCATAAATTTCCCGTTCTTCCAAAACCACAAATAACCTCATCTGCAATTAATGGAATATTATGTTTTTTCAAAATCGGCTGGATAAGTTGAAAATAATTTTTTGATGGAGGGATGACTCCCCCTGCACCCATAACTGGTTCAGCAAAAAATCCAGCGATTGTATCGGCACCTTCTTTTGCAATAACATCTTCTAAGTCCTGAGCCATTCTTAAGGAAAAATCTTCTTCACTTTCTCCTTCATTGCCAAACTTCCAGTAATGAGGACATGCTGACCTTATAAAATCAGGTAGAGGTAATCCGAATACATCATTGTAAGGCTTTCCTGTCATAGAAGCAGCCCCAATAGTAACACCATGGTAAGAGTTATAACGCGTTATAATTTTTCTTTTTTTAGGCATTCCTTTGTGTGAATTCATAAACCATAATAATTTAACTGCAGTATCATTAGCTTCAGATCCTGAGTTTGTAAAAAAAACTTTTCCTTCATCGAAAGGAGAAACTTCAATAAGTTTATTTGTTAGATGAATAGCCGGTTCAGTTATCCTTCCAAATAAAGCATGGTATCCTGACAGCTCTTCATATTGTTTTTGAGCAGTAGCAATCATTTTAGGATGATCAAATCCTACAACAGAATTCCAGAGACCCGAATTTCCATCAAAATATTTTTTCCCTTTTGTATCATAGACGTAAGCGCCCTTGGCTTTATTTAAAACAATAGGACCATGAGAATCTAGATTCTTAAGATCGGTAAATCCGTAAAGGATATGAGAAGTATCCATAATTAATTATTCTGCCTTTTCATAAAGATCTTCAAAGTAAGGCATTTGGTCAAAAGGGATATCTATAATTTCTAAATCAGCAATAAAGTAACCGGCAAAAAAACAGAGAAACATTAAAAATAATTTAATCATGAGTTACTAATCTTATTTGATTATTTAATAAAAAGAACAAAAAAAAAGGGCCAGAAGTAAAACTTTTGACCCTTTTTGAAGAAAAAAGTGACCACTAAGAAAAAAGCCACTTACTTTAGTCTGCAAAAAAAAGGATATAAATCCTTGAATTTAATTATAGATTTAATCAAAATAGACATCAAGAAATTTGCAAATTGTACTATATATTGTTACTTATAAGGACATGATCTACTATAGATAGATATCATAATTCAATGCTTAACTTCATTCACCGAATCATAATCAATACCCCAATTTTAGTGATCATATTTTTCTCTATTATGTGTGTTGCGATCATGGTTTACATCACACCTGTTATAGACAGAGATGAAGCTCGTTATGCACAAACTTCTTTTCAAATTTCAGAAACCAATGATTTTATCAATCTTAAATTTGACGAAAGTTTAAGATTAAAAAAACCCCCAGGAATTTACTGGATGCAATTTGCATCTTATAAAATTTTTAATAATTTTCTAGACAAAGAAATATGGATGTTTCGAATTCCATCTTTCTTAAGCCTCATACTGATGCTTTTATTTACTCATAAATTAGCAAGATTATTATTTTATGATTTAAATACAATGATTCCTCTGGCAGCATTAGCCGGAACAATTATTGTTATATTTGAATCTTTACAAGCAACTACAGACATGGCTTATACGGCATTTTCATTAATGTCTTATTATTATTTTATAAAATGTTTTCAGGAAGAAAAAAATTATTCTCATATTTTTTTTATTATAACAAGTCTTATTGCAATGTTAATTAAAGGACCTATATTTTTAATTATTGTAGGAATAGTTCTTATTTTCAAATTAGCAGATTTAAATATTCCAGTTAAGAAAAAGATAATACAACTTTCAAATTTATCTATTGTTATCTTTATATCTATTTTTTTAGCACTTCTTTATAATATTTTAACAGAAGGCCAATTCTTTCAACAATCATTAATAAAAGATTTTGGTGGTAAGTTAATAGCAACTCAAGAATCACATGGTGGTATTTTTGGTTATTATTTATTAGGATCTTTTTTAATTGTATTCCCCATTTATCCACTTTTAATAATTGGAATTTTTTATAATTTTTTTAAGAAAATTAATTGGGATAAAAATCTTCTAATGATTTTATGTTCTATCTTTGTATTTTTATTATTGTTAGAGATAATTCCAACTAAACTTCCTCACTATATTTTGCCTGTCGTCCCGTTAATGGCAATTTATTTGTCAAGAACTCTTGAGTTCTTAGAATTTAAATGGAGTAAAATATTATTAGGGTTAAATATTGGTCTTATCATAATTCTCATATTAATTGATCTAAAAGCTTACGAAATAACAGGTGAAAAAAGAAATAATCAATCACTCTTCTATTATGGATTTATGATTATTCCATTAATTTTAAACCCAATATTCTTTAAAAATAATCAGTCTCTATTGAATATAGTCAAATTATCGTCTCTTTCATCTTCCTTTTTAGTCTTGATAACTGTAATTAATTTAGTTTTTTTGCATAAAAATATATGGATTGCTGATGGAATCGAAGACTTTATAGATACGCATTATGAATGTGGCCAAGATTATAATATTAATATATCAGGAATTAATGAACCAAGTTTACTATTCGAGTTCTATGAAAATTTTAAATTGAAAAGTGATTGTAATATTCAAATACAGGTCTCAGATCTAGATAATATACCCATAAATAATACATCTTCAACAAATCAAACTTTTTTTAACTATTCCAATGGAAAAAAAATAAATATGAATTTTTCAAAATAATGAATTTTTTTAAAAATTTAGAATTAAAAAATAAAAAAATATTATTTTTTTTTATAGTATCGATTTTTCTTTCTTTTCTCATAGACACAAAAATAACATTATTTTTTTATGGTCTTAATGATCCTTTTAAATCATTTTTTCATACAGTTACTAAATTTGGCGACTCATTGTATTATCTATTATTCATTGCATTATTTTTCTTAATCTTACGAGTTAGAAAAAACATATCTCCTATTTTTAAAAATTTATATGATTTAAATGTCTTTATTTTTTACAATATTATTCTTAGTGGAGTTGTTACACAAATTCTAAAACATCTTATTGGTAGGCCTAGACCTAAAATGTTACTTTTAGATCATGATTCTTTAGACCTAAATCTATTTACTTTTAACTCGAGTTTTCATTCTTTTCCTTCAGGACATACATCAACTATTTTTAGTATTGTCTTTGTTTTTTACTTTTTATTTCCTGGAATTAAAAAATATATAATTTCTGCTGGTATTTTTATAGCTCTGACAAGATTAATAATTGGTGCTCACTATCTGAGTGATGTCATTGCAGGTTGTGCTATTTCATATTTTGTTTTCATCTTCTTAAGAAATAAATTTTTCATCCAAGAAAGATTATTTATTAAAAAAGAAGAATTTTTTCCAAACACTTATGTTTCTCAAATATCCTCTATTTGTTCAAATTTTTTTCGTGAATACTATTTAAAAATTATTATGACCCATTATTACTTAAAATATTTTTTAATGATAATCTCCATTTCAATAATATTTTTTATATTTCCAACAATAGATATATCTGTGAGTGGGATTTTTTATAAAGGGAATGGGAGTTTTTTTGCTAACTCATTTGATTGGAATGTTTATCTTTTACGTGACATTCTTCTTCCTATAATAGTTTTAGCGGTCTTGCTCATACCAATTATTGGATCAGTGTATTGGGTTATTACCAACAAAAATTTCTTATCTCTAACGTTAAATAATTTAGCTTATCTTTTTTTATCATCACTTCTTTCATTAGGTTTGATTGTAAATGTTATTTTAAAAAATCTTTGGGGGCGAGTTAGACCTAATGACACTATTCTTTTTGGTGGTGATCAGCCATTTTCAATACCTTGGCTAAAAGTTTCACACTGCGATCATAACTGTAGTTTTGTTTCAGGTGATGTATCAGCCTATACCTTATTACTAGCCTTAATTTTAGTTTTCTCTAAGCCACAATTCAATAAATTTGCTTATTTATTGATTATATTAATTGGAATAACTCGTATCATGGAGGGTGGTCACTTTTTTAGTGATGTGATAATGAGCTTCATGATTACACACTTTATAGTTAAAATCTTATTTGATTTCTTTTCTCTATTACCTGATAATTTAAATGTTGATAAAATCATATTCTTTAAAAAAAAATAATTACTTATTATTATTTATTTTTTCTATTCTTTTTATAAGAGTTATAAGTTTAGCATTATCTCCATTAGAACCACAGGGTGATGAGGCTCAGTATTGGTATTGGAGTACTTATTTTGATTGGGGGTATTATTCTAAACCGCCACTAGTAGCTTGGGTAATAGCCTTATTTAGTTCTTTCTTTGGAAGTTCAGTATTTATTCTTAAATTTCCATCTCTTCTCGCTCATACCTTAACTTCCATTATTTTGTTTAATTTATCCAGGGCATTTAATAGAAATAAAGAAGAGAGCATATGGCTTTCTATTTCTTATTTGCTTTTCTTTGCAGTTAGCCTTTCATCTAATATTGTTTCGACAGACCCATTTCTTTTATTATTTTGGTCACTTTCTTTATATTTTTTTAAACTCTCACTTCATGATAATTCAATCAAACATATAGTTCTCACAAGTATTTTTGTTGCTCTAGGATTTTATGCAAAGTATGCAATGATTTATTTTTTTGTATGTAGCATTTTTCTAATCATCTTTAGTGAGAATAAAAACAAAATAATCAAAAATATTTCAATAATTTCAATTTTTGTTTTATTATTTATTAGTCCTCATATTTACTGGGTCTATAGTAGCAACTGGGTTACTTTTATTCATACAGGTGATAATTTTAACTGGAGTGCTACATTATTTAATTTTGAGCAATTATTTAACTTTATTATGAGTCAGTTCTTTATTGCTACTCCAATTATTTTTTTTCTTTACTTAAAAGGGTTTATGAAATTCAAAAACTTCTATCAATCTTACGCATTTGAAATTTCTTATTCCCTACCTATTATTATATTAATAACTATTCAAAGTTTTATCAGTAGAGCCAATGCCAACTGGTCATCAGTTGCTTTTATTGGAATAGCAATGATTGCATCTAGTATGATGTACCAAAAATACAAAAAACTACTTTATATCAATACCCTACTTGGGGTAATAATTTTATTTTTAGTTAGTTATCTAATTATCAATCCTCCCAATATTTCTCCCTTTAATAAGCTTCAGGGGATGAAGAGTGCTTCAAATGAAATTAAATTTTTAGATGATTCACTTTTATCGGACTATATAGTTTTTGACGATAGAATGAATATTGCAAAATTTCTTTACCACCTGCCTTCTAAACAAGATAAAATGAGGTATTTATCAACCGGAGCTCATCCAGGCAATCATTTTGAAATGTTAATGCCTATTACTATTGATCAACTTCAAAATAAAAAAGTTATAATAATCCATCGTTATGAAGAAACAGTTGAATCTTTAAAAGATAACATATTAGTCGAACAGCTTTATAAAATGCCTAATTCTAAAAACAATTTTTTTATTAGTTATTTTGAATAACTAGAAACTGGCGATCTCGTCAGGACTCGAACCTGAAACGCAAGGGTCGAAACCTTGAATGATATCCATTTCACCACGAAACCAAAATTAATATATCAGTACAATAAGTATGCTTCAAAAGGTATAATTTTCTGATAAGATATATAACATGATTAAAATTCCAAAACTAACAAAAATGGGTACAGGCGGTAAAGTTATTTTAAGTATTAATATTTTTCTTGCCGTACTTGTGTTATCCATTATTTTTTATAATCATTTCATTGGTTTATAATAGATAAATTAATTATTTTTATGCTTAGAAAAAATATTTCAATTCAAGAAAACTCTAAGAGATCACTTAACTAGTTAAATTTTTTTTAGACAGTATGAATGTTAATTTAAATACAACAAACACATTTAACTTTCCAGTTAAAATATATTATGAAGACACTGATGCTGAGGGTGTTGTGTATTACGCTAACTATTTAAAATTTATGGAACGAGCAAGAACCGAAATGATTAATGCTTGTGGAACTAGTTTAAAAATACTGCATAAAAAATATAATTCTAGATTTATAGTTAAGGTTTGTAATTTAGATTATATTAAATCAGCTCACTTAGAAGACCTTTTGCAAGTCACAACATCACTTGAAAAAATTTCAAATGCTTCATTTGTATTAAATCAAAATATATTCCGTAATGACGAACTGATATTAAAATCTGAAATTGTTATTGTTTGTATCGATAACCAACATAGACCTTCAAAAATTCCTAATTTTCTTAAGGAAAAAATTCAATTATTAATTGGTAAGCAATGAAAGCTCTTTGGCTTCCTAAGATCAGCTATATAAAAAAAACAAATATTTTTCATTTCCAGGAATTTATAAAAAAAGATTTAAAAATAACATTTTCTAATTACGATAAATTATGGAAGTGGTCAACAAGTAGTAAGGAAATTTTTTGGTTAAAGTTAGCTGATTATTTTAAATTAAACATATATAAGGAAAAAAATTTTAAAACTTTTAAAAAAAATAAGAACTTTATTCAAAGTAGCTTTTTTCAAAATTCAAAAATAAATTACTTTAATGAAGTAGATAAATTTCATTCAAAAGATATAGCAATAAAATTTTTTTCAGAAAATAATTATTTTAGTCAAATCACATACGAAGATCTGCACCAAAAAGTCAATGCATTAGCTCATTATTTTAAAGAAACTCAATTAAAAAAAGGTGATCGTGTAGTGGGATATTTACCAAACATTCCAGATACAATTATTTGTCTATTAGCTTGTTCTAAACTAGGACTTGTTTGGTCGTCATGTTCTCCTGATTTTGGGGTAAAAGCTGTTATTGATAGATTTCACCAACTAAAACCTAAGATGTTAATCATTTGTGACTATTACATTTATAATGGTAAAAAATTTAAATATTCAAATCAGTTAACTGAAATTCAAAATACCTTAAATATACCCAATATAATTAAAACTTCTTACCCGTCTCATTTATCTAAAAAATTAGATTTAGAAAAAATTTATTCAAAATTTTTAAACAAAAAATTTTTAAAAAATTCTTTAGTACCCTTTGATCACCCTCTCTATATTTTATTTTCTAGTGGTACGACAGGTCTACCTAAATGCATTACACATAGTCATGGGGGTGTAACCTTACAGCATTTAAAAGAGTTATCTCTTCATACTAATGTTTCTTCAAAAGATAATATGCTTTTCTTTACAACATGTGGTTGGATGATGTGGAATTGGATGGTTTCAAATTTATTACTTGGAGCTACTGTTTCACTTTACGAGGGGTCTCCGTTCTATCCAGATGCAGAAAATTTTATTAATACTGTAAAAAAAAGTAAGGCTACTATTCTAGGAGCTGGTGCTAAGGCTTTTGAACACCTTCATTCAAAAAACTTACCTAAAAATAAAACATATATAAAGAATTTAAAATCTGTTCTATCTACAGGCTCCCCTTTATCTGATGAGATCTTTAATTTTATTAATATAAAAATTAATAAAAATATTCCAATTCATTCGATAAGTGGAGGAACAGATATAGTTTCTTGTTTTATGTTGGGTAATCCTATGAGTCCTGTTTATAAGGGTGAAATTCAATCTCCAGGATTAGGAATGGATATTGATGTTTTTGATGAAAAAGGATTACCAACAAATAAAACAGGCGAGTTAGTTTGTAAAAGTCCTTTTCCATCTAAGCCTATTTATTTTTGGAATGATAAGAATAACAAAAAATATAAAGATGCTTATTTTACTAAATATAAAAATATTTGGAGCCATGGTGATTTTGTAAAAAAGACTGTGAATGGAGGTTATCGAGTATTTGGAAGGTCTGATGCTACTTTAAATCCAGGTGGCGTGAGAATTGGAACTGCTGAAATATATAATGTTTTGAATTCTTTAGATTACATTGAAGATTCATTGGCTGTGGGATTAAAAGATAAAAATGATGAAAAAATATTACTCTTTGTAAAGGCAGTCACTCCAAATATCGTGACCGATAATCAAATTTTAAAGATTAAAAAGTTAATTAAAGATCAACTTAGCCCAAGGCACGTTCCTTGGAAAATTTTTCAAGTGAAAGATATCCCTAGAACTAAAAGTGGGAAAAATTCTGAAATAATAGTAAAAAAAACACTTAATAATGATAAGATTTCCAACTTAGATGCCTTGGCTAATCCTGAGTCCCTAAAAGAATATAAAAATATAAAATTATATGAGTGAAGTATTAATTATCGATGCCATTAGAACCCCTATAGGAAGTTTCTTAGGTCAGTATAAAAAAATAGAATCGGTTGATTTAGGATCTTCTTGTATCGAAGGTATTTTTAATAGGAATAAAAATTTAAATAAAAAACATGTCGAGGGATTAATTTTAGGTCAAGTTCTAACCGCAGGACTTGGTATGAACACTGCAAGGCAAGTTTCACTTAAATCAGGTCTTTCTCAAAGTAGTTTCTCATACTGCGTGAATCAAGTATGTGGCAGTGGAATGAGAGCGGTGATGGATTCAGCATTAAAAATTCAAAGCAAAGAAAATCAACTTTTAATTGCTGGAGGTCAGGAAAGTATGTCGCTAGCAAGACATACTTCATTGCTTCGAAAAGGAATAAAATTAGGTAATGATGAAATGATAGATTCAATTCTATCTGAAGGCTTAACAGATGTTTTTTCAAAAGATCATATGGGTATCACGGCAGAAAATGTTGCCAAGCGATATAAAGTTAGCAGAAAAGACCAAGATGAATTCGCATTTAATTCTTATCAGAAGGCTTATAAAGCCTTAAAAAATAATTATTTTAAAAATGAATTAATCTCTACTTCTTTAATAGATGAGGTTAGACCTGATACAAAATTAGAAAAATTATCTTCGCTCAAATCTGCATTTAAAAAAGAAGGAACTGTCACAGCGGGAAATGCTTCTTCATTAAACGATGGCGCGGCAATGCTAGCGCTCAGCTCAGATGACTATTGCAAAAACTATAAGATTAAACCAATTGCTAAAATAATTGGATGGTCAGATTATGCGGGAGATCCTAATTACATGGGAATTACCCCAATCCATGCTATTAAAAATTTATTAAAAAAACTAAATGTTTCTCTTGATTTTTTTGATTTGGTCGAAATTAATGAAGCTTTTTCAGCAACTTCTGTAGCAGTTCAAAAAGAGCTGGGTATTAAAAAAGAAAGATTAAATATTTGCGGTGGAGCTATTGCTCTTGGTCATCCAATCGGCTGTTCAGGCTCTAGAGTCATTGCAACTCTTGTTCATCAACTTAAAAGAACTAAAAAAAAATATGGAGTAGCAAGTATGTGTATTGGTGGTGGTCAAGGTCTTGCGGTAGCAGTTGAGATTGTCTGACAATTTTAGATGCAATTAAGTAATTCTCTTAAAGCAGCAATTGTCCTTTGTCTTGCTTCTTTATTTTGGTCAGGAAATTTTATTGTTGGTAGACTTGCTTCAACAGAAGCTATTATTTCACCTTTATCTCTTGGCTTCTATCGATGGGTTATAGCTTTTATCATTTTAACTCCTTTTTGTTTACCTTCATCTTTGAAAAGCTTTAATCAAATTAAAAAACAACCTTTAGTATTTTTTATTATAATTTTAACTGGCCCAACTTTATTCAATACTTTCATATACGTAGGATTAACTTCTACTAAAGTAATCAATGCTCTTTTAATTGTTTCTACTACACCCATGTTGATCATTTTATTTAATTTTTTATTATTTAAAATTCAATCTTCTAAAATTCAATTTTTAGGAATTATTATTTCCTTAGTTGGTGTGAGTTATGTTATTACAAAAGGAAATTATTATAATTTTTTTAATTCAGAATTTTATGGGGGGGATATTTTTATTATTTTAGCAGTAATCTGTTGGGCTATTTACTCCATATTTCTTAAAAAAAATGAAACAGGTATAGAAGGACTATCGTTTCTTTATATATCATTCGGTTTTACAATTTTATTTTTATTTCCTGTATATCTTTTCGATATATTTATTCTTAATCATAGTATCGTCATAAATCTTACTTCAATACTCACAATTGGGTATACGGGAATTTTTCCAAGCATTTTTTCATATTTGTTTTGGAATATGGGAGTAACATTAATTGGAGCAAATAAATCAGGACCTTTTCTTCATCTCATGCCTATTTTTGGAGGCATTTTAGCTTTTTTAGTATTTCAGGAGACGCTCGAAACATATCATTATGTGGGGATCATTTCGGTCATATTCGGCATCATAATTACTAATAAAAAATAGAAAATTGATGTAATATTAATCTTCAATTTCTTATAAGGAGGAATAATAAATGGTAAATAAAAAACCAATGAAGAGAAGAGGTTTTCTTAAGGCTGCTGGAGCAACTGTTGCTGCCGCTGCTGCCGTATCTTCTTTTCCAGCTCCTGCAATATCAGAAGGCCACAAAGAATGGATAGCCTGTTCAGCTTTTGGTAAGACGGGCATATTAGGTGATGCTCTTTCTCAATTTGCAGCTTTTGTTAATTCACAATCTAGTAAAGTAAAAATTAAAGTTTATTTTGCT
>CAWUWX010000010.1:0-71281 GCA_963926395.1 uncultured Alphaproteobacteria bacterium | reverse complement strand
AGTCTTTGAGGGTTAATGGAACAATTTGCGGGTATTTGCTTAAAAGAATACCATCACTTTCACAAGTGCCAGAACCACCACTTAGTAATTCTTTTTCTTTGTCTGGCATGCAAGCATTTTGAATACCAGCAACTATAATATCTTGATACCCCTCGTTATCAAAATTTCCCCACGAAATACCTATTTTATAAAACCATCCGGGAAAAGCTTTTTTAAAGCTATTTTCAAAAGTATTATTTGGCAGAAAATATTTCTTAGTCTTGGGGTCTAGCGATTTTTTACTTATATATTTTCCACCAAAAACAAAATTAACTTTACCCTCCAATATATTTTCATGGGAATAATTATATTCTTCTACGTCAGCTTTAGTAGCTAATGCAAAGAAGCATCCTAATAGTATATATATTGATAAAAGTGAAAAAAAATTTTTCATAAAATTATATTACCACTAATAAAAAATCATAATTGATAAATCTTATTTTATAATTGTCTATTGAAATTAACCCATATAATTATATTGTTTTTTGACTATGCCTTCGTAGCTCAGTGATAGAGCACGTCATTGGTAATGACGGGGTCGGAAGTTTGATTCTTCTCGGAGGCACCAAAAATATTCTAACTAAATTTTAATATTTTCTAAAAGTTCCTTAACAACTCTTACGCCACTACGGTCAGCTCCATGAACAGTTCCGTATGCTCCTGCTGTAGCTTCTCCTGCAAAAAAAATTTTATTACCAACGGATTCTTTCAAAACTTTTCTTAATTTTGCTTTTCCAGGAATTGCACTTGACCAAGCGCCAATGGTGTAGGGATTATCAATCCAATCTGAAACATGGGCCTTAATAAAGTAATCATCAAAGGAAGAACCGTACGCAGAACGAAGATAATTGAGAATAAAGTCTATCGAAGCTTTATCCCCTTCTTTTGCCATATCTTTTGCAAATCGACCCTTAAGACTAAAAAAAGATATATTTGAATCACAGACTTTAAGTGTGCCATTTGAGCTCTTTGAATATAACTCTTTGTTTACATAATTATTTTCAACTTTTTTATACCAATATGTATCTTTAGCTATTCCATAATTTCTATAAAAACTTTCTTTCAACTGCAAGGTCACCCTATGATAAGGAGTCATACCAATCCCATCAAAGGCTTCATATTTTTTCTTTGGTAAATCAGGTGTGAATTTAATTTTTTCGGCTTTTAAAACTCCGGTAGAAACAGTCAAAATACATGCTTTAGCAGTAATCGTTCCATTATTTGTCTCAACTTTTATATTTTTACCATTCCATTTAATTTCATTTACTACAGTATTTAATTTCACTGGAATATCTTTTCTGTAATGTGCAAGAAGAGTGCCATAACCTTGACTGCAAAACCCATCTCCTTCACCAAGATCATTCCAATTTAATCGACCATCATAAACTGATTGATTATCAAAATCTCTCGATTTAAGAATTTTTTGGACAGAACCAAACCATTCATTTTTTTTTAAGTTCTCTGGAATTAAGTCAATTAGAGGAATATCTTTTTTAGCATTATGAGTAATAATTTTTATTTCATTATATAAGTCCCAAAGGGGTTTGTCTTCTGGCCATTTTAAATCTTTTTTTCCATCATAGACGCGATAATTTTCATCTTTATCTTTATAGATATCAAATATGCCTTCATATTTTTTTCCATATTTAGCTAATTGATTATGAGAATAGCCATGAAGCCAGTGTGCTCCAATATCATAAGGAACTCCAAAAATAGAATTATTAGTATAGCATCTTCCACCAATACGATTCATTGCTTCTATACAAATAACTGATTTTCCTTTTTTTATTAATTCAGCTGTAGCTGATAATCCGGCAGAACCAGCACCTATAACGATAACATCAGGATTAGATTGCGTTTGAGATATTATTGGAAATACTGATAGTACAACTCCATAAGCGGAAGTCTTTAAAAATTTTCTTCTTCCAATTTTTTTAAGAAATTTATTATCATTCATACAATATTTTTTTTAATAGCTCTAGGGACTTAGAATAACTTTCATTGAATTCTCACTCATAGCGACTTCCATTGCCTCATGCACATTTTCTATTTTGTACTCATGAGTTATAATTTTATCCCAGGGTAATTGATCGATTGTTTTTTCTAATAAAGTAATACTGGGATAATATTGTGATATCTCATCTCCACCGACACCCATTATCCTGGCACTGTTTTCTAAAATTTGTTTATGAGGATTTAAATTGATTTCATACGAATTTGAAAATACACCTACTTCAATAACCATACCTCCTTCTCTTATTAAATCTAAAGCAATACCAAAGCATTTAGCATCTCCGCTACAATCAATAACTAGATCAACTCCTACATTATCAGTAATATTTTTTATATTATCAACGATCTCGTCTCTTTGATCACTATTTATAACGTATGTTGCTCCAAATTCTTTAGCAAGTGAAGTTCTATAAATACTGGGGTCGATTGATATTAATTTTCCCGCTCCCATTAGATTTGCTTTAATTAAATGAAATAGACCTATTGGACCTGTGCCTAAAATAGCAACAGTATCACCGCTTCTAAAAGGCTCCCATTCAGAAGACCATTGCCTAGCTTTGTCTAAACAAGCAGTTACTGACATTGGCTCTATATAGACGCCAAATCTTGGGTCAATATTTTCTGGGAATTTAAATAAATGACTCCCAGGTAATATGTACAAATATTCGCTCCAGCCACCAAATATAAAAGGCGGCTCACCAGCGCCAATGTTATTACCATAATCTAACTTACATTCGCAAAAGTAATAGGGTCTATTATTTCTACAAGCGTAACACTTACCGCATGATATGTTAGGAGCAGGCACAACTCTGTCACCTACTTTTAATTTATTACCATCATGATCAAGAAGGACACCATTAATTTCTTCTATAATACCTACATTTTCATGACCTTGAATTACTGGTAAAGGGATTGGTCTTCCACCCTTTTGTTCAAAAAAACCGTTGAATGAATGTTTATCTGTTCCACAAATTCCAGAGTATTCCATTTTGATAATTGCGCACCCTTTTTTAAGTTCTGGATAAGGGTAGTCTTTAAGCGTAAGTACGCCTTTGGCTTCTAGAGTAACTGCTCTAACGTTTCTATTAGCTCCTTTTTTCATAATCTAAATATTAAGATAATTTTAACATTTTTTATATGTAATTAATTTACAAAAATATAAGGCTATATAATTCAAGATAAACCTAAAGTTATGGTTACGAATTACACGCATATTAAACTACAAAGAAAGAGAAAAATTTTCAATACATTGTAAATTTATGGAATATTGAAAAACAATAAAAATGAGCATTTGCCACATCATTGGTAATGCTCAGTTCCAAGTTCAATTCTTGGTATTGGCACCAAAAAAATTAATCATAATGCGTGCAAGATTTGTGCATGTTTTAAAAACACGTCAAGACACATACTTACAAAATCATTGAGAAATAACGTTTCTTTATGTGTAAATATGTGCACGTAGAATGGAGGTTTTGTTGATAATCAATGATTTTCCCTCCTTGGTAATGACGGGGTCGGAAGTTTGATTCTTCTCGGAGGCACCATAAAAATTAATTTCTAAAATTTAGGTGCTACTTGAAATATTTTATTTATTGGCTTAATTTAGAATACTAATAATATTAATTTGATTAAGAATTAAGAGTCTTTTCATTTGTAAGTTTCTTTGACCATCTTTTCAAAACCCTCATTTGCCCACTTACTTAAAATTGTCAAATTTGGTTTATCTGATTTTAGCTTTTTAAATTTAGAATACATGGTATCAGTGAAATTATTTCCTTCTAAATAAACAGCTATCAAATGATCATTCCTATAAGCCCAATCGATGATTTTTTGTCCTGCTAAATCGGTAATACCGCACTCCACAAAAGCAATGACACTTGTGTCTTGGGGAATATTATTAATAATTTCTATTACTCCATCATCTTTTAATTTTTGATTAAAGCTTAAACTAATGGTGTGGAGTTTAGGACCATTATTTAATTCAATACTATTTAATGCTAGTGCTATTTTTACTGCATCAGTCTTACTTAAATTAGCTTTTCTGATAATAAAATCATATGAATCTTGATTTTCATTTATAGACTGTAGGTCCATGGCCACTTTATTTGTTTTAGAATTATTTATAGTTCTTAAAACATCAATTAAGTCTTTCATAATAAAGTCTCCCCAACTCAAACTAGGCAATAACAATAATAAAATTAAGAGTTTTTTCATTAAATAAATACCATGATAATAAAAAACCTAGTTATCTAAAGTCTTTGTATTCTCTCCATATTCAATTAACACTTTTTTCATGACCGCGTCACCATTAAATAAAATCCTAGTATTATTAAACCTATGGAAACGGTAAAGCAGATTTGAAAAGCTTTATTAATAAAAGGAAACTCTTTTTTTTGAACATGCCTTTTTCTAGTTATATACAGCAGAGCTGTCAAAATGGATAAAAACCAAAAAAAATTAACTACTAATTCTGCGCTCAATTAATTTTCCCCCAAAACAAACTAGAGGCTAACAATAATAGGATTAAGAGATTTTTCATATTTTTATTTTATAAAATAATCATAACCCTGATAACTAAGCGCTATACAGATAACAATTAAAGCCCAAAAACTTAAATCGCTCAGCATTTGTTTTAAAGATGAATTGGTATTTAAAAATTTTGGCCCAATTAAAATCGTCAAACAAATTAAATAAATTAGTGGCATAATAATTTCTAAATTCATATTTTTAAAGTTGATTAAGTTAATAAAAATATATTAATTTTTAAAACCAGTACAACATATCCTTATATAGTTATGTCTTGGTAAATCGCTTTCATGTATAATTTTTACAGAGTCAAAAAGACTAAAAATTTCTTCTGAATTATTATACTCTTTGGCGATATCAAATATAAATTTTGTTTTTTTGTGGGTATTTGTTTTAAAAAATGAAAAATATTGACTAACAGGATAATGGTACCCCATTGAAATTAAAGAGATTACTAAGTCGTATTGTAAGATGGATGAAAAATTAGTATCTGCATCAAGTATTGATAATTTTTTATGATCAAGGTTATTTGAAGTTAAAAAATCCTCTGTAATTTTAAAGTTATTATAGGCTTGTCCTTTATCGTTAAACCCGTAATAAACTTTTTTTTCAATGAAATTCTTATCAATTAAAGTGAAATTAACACTTTTTTTATAGTGCTCGTTTAAATATAAATTTATAACACCTAAACCTGCTCCAATATCTAATATGTTTAAAGCTTTATTGGGAAGATATTTTTTCAGTTCATTAAATTCATTATTAAAATTTTCATTTAACTTTTTATTTATCGACGATAAGGAATTAAAAAAATTAATAAATACTTTAGTAAAAAGGTATCTTCCAAGTAGCTTTCTCACTTTAATTTGTTTTTTAGATAAATACTCATTTCTCTGAAAGAGAAAATATTTTTTATGGTTTTGCTTTAAAGTTATATTGATCATTATGAAGTAATAGTATTATTTATAATTATACTTACTTTTTCTAAAGTCCCAAGGAAATATAAAATCCATAGACCACATTCCAATTTTATTTTTTATCGCAAATTTTTCATCCTCAACAAATTTTTTGGAGTATTGCGTATAAGCAAAGGCGAAACCTTCTCTCACTAAATAACTAGAAAGGCTTTCCCCATTAACAAAACATTCAGCAAGTAGTCTTCCATATCGATCCTTACCTTCCATGATGCATACAGGAATGGTCATCCCTATTTTTTTTTCTAATAAATTTTTAGCCATTAATCCACATGCAATAATCAATTCAATCTTCTTGCACATCTGCTTTATTTCAGGTGTATCAATACCCGAGAAACGAATTTTATCTCCATTTAAATGAATCGTATCCCCATCAACTATTCTTAAATTATTTTCAGCAAAAACTAATAGGGGAAATAATATTATTATTAAAAGCATTCTCATTGTGATATTTAGATATATAGTAATTAAAAAAGATATATGAATAAAGATTTAACTAAAAATATTGAAAAGGATAAAGAGAAAAACTCCAAACTAGCTAAAAAACTTAAAGAAAACATAGCTAAACGAAAGAAACTCAAAAAAACTTAATATGCAAGAATTAGTCATTAAAGGTCCTGGTAAAATTAATGGAACGATTGAAATTTCAGGTTCAAAGAATGCCTCTTTACCAATTTTAATTTCTACAGTTTTATCAAAAGGTAGTTGTGTTATCGGTAATGTTCCTAACTTGAGAGATACAAAGTTTCTAATATCTATTCTGAGTAATCTTGGGTGTAAAGTTAATTTTAAAAATAATGTCGTAGCTATTCATAATTCCACTATTTCTAAAAAAGTTGCTGATTACGATTATGTAAGACAAATGAGAGCCTCTATTGTTTTATTGGGTCCTATTATTGCAAGATATCCTTCTTTTAAAATTGCTCTTCCTGGAGGTTGCGCAATAGGCACGAGATCAATAGATCTTCACCTAGATGCTTTAAAAAAGATGGGTGTCCAAATCAAAATACTTAATGGTTATGTCGTTGCTTCTAGAATAATTAAAAGACTTAATGCTATCAATCATCGTTTCTCTAAAATTAGTGTAGGAGCTACTCAAAATATCATTATGGCTGCAACTTTAGCTAACGGTATTAGCATTTTAAAAAATTGTGCGATTGAGCCCGAAGTTATGGATCTAATTTCCTTTCTTGTGAAATGTGGATCTAAAATAACGGTCAATCAAAGAACTATTAAAATTATTGGAAGTGAGAATTTAAACTTATCAAATCATGAAATTATACCTGATCGTATCGAGGCTGGTTCTTATATATTAGCCGCAATGGCAACTAAAGGAAAAATCACAATTAAAAATTTTCTTATAGAGCACCTAGAAGAGCCTATTAAGATTTTTAAAAAAATGGGATTAAAAATTAAAAAAATCGATACAAACGAATATCTTTTTTCTTGTAATGCTATCAAACCAATAAACTTAATTCAGACTAAAGAATATCCGGGGTTTCCAACGGATTTACAGGCTCAATTAATTACTATTTTTTTAAAAAATGGCAATAAATCTAAAATTAAAGAAAATATTTTTGAAAATCGCTTTATTCATGTTCCTGAATTAAAGAGATTTGGTGCTGATATAACCCTTAACAGTAACACTGTAATTGTTAATAAAGTGAATGAATTAAATGGAGCTGAAGTGATGGCTACTGATTTAAGAGGTAGTTTTTCTTTAATAATTGCTGCTTTATTGTCAAAAGGAGAGACTACTATCAGTAGAATTTATCATTTAGACAGAGGTTATGAAGATTTTGATTTAAAATTAAAACAATGTGGCGTAAACATTAAGAGAAAAAAATAATGAACAACCAAGAATTAATTATCGCATGTCCTAAAGGTAGGTTGGAATCTAAAATAGTAACCTTACTGAAAACCAAAGGTTTAGAGTTTGAAAAAGATTTCTTTAACGATCAATCAAGAAAACTTACTTTTTCTTCTAATTTTAAAAATATTAAAGTTATTAAATTAAAACCAGCCGACATTCGCTCATATACTATGCTCGGAGCTGCTGATATTGGTTTTGTTGGTTACGATGATATTTTAGAAAATAGTGATCAAAATATCGTTTTATTATCAAAAACTAATATTGGTAAATGTCGTATATCTATCGCTTCTGATAAGAAAAAAATAGATTTTAGTCAAAAGAAAATTTTTAAAGTTGCTACTAAATTTCAAAATATTGCTGAGAATTATTTCCAACAACAAAATATTCAAATAGAAGTAATTAAATTAAATGGATCCATAGAACTAGCTGTTAAATATGGAGTGGCTGATTTTATAGTGGATTTAGTTCAGTCAGGACAAACATTAAAAGAAAATCAACTTTATGAAAATATCATTATTAATAATAATATCTCAACAGTAGCTATTAGTAGTTATTACGCTTACGACCTTAAAAAAGAACTTATTAAAAAATTAATTATATAAATCATTTTATGAGAGAAACCAGTTTTAATAATCTAAAATCTATTTTACAAAAAAATACTATTTCTCAGGCTAATCAAGAAGTGAGAAAAACTGTCTCAACAATTATTGAAGATGTAAGGAAAAATGGAGATAAAGCTTTATTAAAATATGTTAATAAGTTTGAAAATAAAAAAGCAACTTTATCTAGTCTTATTATTAAGCCTAAGGTCTTAAAGGAAGCGTATAATTCTATTACTAAAAATCAAAGGGAGGCACTTAATCTAGCTTATGACAGAATTAATTTTTATCACAGTCACCAAATAAAAAAAAATCATAAATTTAAAGACAGGCTCGATACAACTTTCTCTATCCAATGGAACCCTATAGAGAATATTGGTCTTTATATACCTGGAGGTTTAGCTTCTTATCCTTCCACTGTTTTGATGACAGCTATTCCTGCAAAAATTGCAGGTGTAAAAAATATTATGATGAGTGTTCCTTCCGCAGAAGGCAAAGTTTCTAAATTCACATTAGCGGCAGCTTACCTTTGTAAGGTTAACAGAGTTTATAATATGGGAGGAGCCCAGGCTATCGCTGCTTTTGCTTTCGGCACTAAAACTATTCAAAAAGCCTTTAAGGTTTTTGGTCCTGGTAATCAATTTGTAGCGGAAGCAAAAAAACAATTATTTGGTACGATTGGTATTGATCTGCCTGCAGGACCTTCTGAGATATTGGTATTAGCTGATAAGTATTCAAAACCTGATCTAATTGCTTTAGACATATTAGCGCAAGCGGAACACGACCCTCATGCTAAAACATACTTAGTTTCAACTTCTAAAACTCTAATCCAAGAAGTTATTCAAAAGATTAAAGAAACACAAAAAATCCATAAGTTTAAAAATGCTACTGAATCTCTTAAGAATTTTTCATATGCAATTTTAGCTAAAAATTCTTTTGAAATGTTTGAAATAAGTAACTTTATTGCTCCTGAACATCTCCACGTACATATGAAGGATTCTAGCCAAATAGAACAGAATATAGTAAATGCCGGGTCTGTTTTTATCGGTGAGCAAAATGCTGTAGCTTTAGGGGATTATTCTATTGGAACAAATCATGTTCTTCCTACAGATCAATCTGCTAGGTATTCTTCAGGATTAGGCGTTGATGATTTTGTCAAAAAAACCGTTTTTGTTAAGGTTGGTAAAAAAACTTTTTCGAAAATAGCTAACAAGACAATTGAGCTAGCCAAAAGTGAAGGACTAGATGCCCATGCTTTATCTATTGAAATAAGAGCAAGCAAGTCATAAGATATAAAAAATGTCAAAAGAAGATGCAATAGAATTTCAAGGTGTAGTTTCGGATTTACTTCCAAATGCAATGTTTAAAGTAAAACTCGATAATGATCATGAGGTAATAGCTCATACATCTGGAAAAATGAGAAAAAACAGAATAAGAGTTTTGGCTGGAGATCGTGTGACAGTTGAAATGACACCATATGATTTAACTAAAGGTAGAATTACCTTCAGGTCAAAAAACTAATGAAATATTTTTTAAATAAAGGAGCAATACAGTGGCAACTAAACTTATTATTACAAATTATAAAAACTTTAAATGCGGAGTTAAACTCAATAATGGAGAGCTTGTTAATATCCGTTTCCAAACTAATGAAGATGTCCAAATCGGAGATATTTATAAAGTAAAGATTTCAGAAATTTTACCAAACGATAGTGGTGCATTTGTATCTTATGGTGTTGAAGGTAAAAAAGGTTTCTTTAAAAGAATTAATCTTCCTAGTGGAGAAAAAGTTCATGAAGGACAGTCTCTTCTTTTACAGGTAAGAAGTATTGGATCTAAAGACAAAGTCCATCTTTTTACCAATAATATCATTTTAACTGGAAAGTTTATCAATCTTCTTCCTTATGGAGATGAAATTATCTTAAGTAGAAGAACAAGAAAAAACTTAGATTCAAGTGAACAAGATGCAATTATGGATTCTTTAAGTGAATCTGAAGTTGGCCTAATTGCTAGACATAATTTAACTCCAGATACTTTAGAAATAGCTAAATCTGAATTAAAAAACATTTATGATCATTGGAACGAAATTGAACTCAATGCTAAGGAAGTTCAAACTGAAGGTCTAGTGTTTCAAAATAATTTTTTTGATCAAAATTTTGTTTGTGATTACTGTGATAAAAATACAGATCAAATTATTTTTAGTGAAAATGATAGGTTCGAAGGAGTTAAATCTTGGGATGAAAAACTAGATAGTAGTTTTGCTCAATTTTGTCAGGAAATATCAAAAGAAAAAATTGAAGAAGAGTTTAATTTAACTGAAAAAATTGATTATCTTATTAATTCTAAATACTCTCTTCCAAGTGGTGGTAATATTATGATCGGTAAAACTGATGCCTTAACTGCTATTGACGTCAATACAGGTGCTGCTAAAAGATTTGACACCAATAGAGAATCTATTCATTTAATAGCAAAGTTAATTAAACTTAAAAATATTTCAGGTAAAGTCGTTATTGATCCAGTAGCAAGCGATCAAAATACATTAAAAAAACTCGTTGGAATGCTTAAGAATGAATTTCGCGATGATTTAAGTATTACTAATGTATATGGTTATACAAGAGGTGGTTTGCTTGAACTAAGTAGGTCCAGAAATGACCGCTGTATTGATGAATTAGACCTTACTTCTGAATAATAAAAATTAAATGGTGGCCTCTGTTGGAATCGAACCAACGACACAAGGATTTTCAATCCTTTGCTCTACCGACTGAGCTAAGAGGCCACTAGGTGATTATTTCTAATATATTAATGAATAAGTTGCTACAAATATTTTTATTAATTAAAACTGCTTTATTATTGATCTTTTTTTAAATTTTCTAAGTTAATTTCTTCTGAAAATTGATCATTCAAAACTTCTAATTTCTTACCAATTATTAATTCTATTTCTCTTTGAAAGATAGATTCACCCTCATGACTATAATGCACCAACTCCCAACCAAAGGAACCAAGATCGTTTAATTCATTTTCAGATAATTCATAAGATAATTGATGTTTTTTATATTCAAATTTCTTCATTATTTTATTATAGACTTTTAAGTGAACGAGAAAACCTATGGTTAAAAAAAATTGTGAATAATTATTTTATTTAGACAGGCATTTGCATTCAAAAGTTAAATATATAATATTTTAATATAAAAATTTTATGGAGACAAGATGACAAATTTTAAAAAAGTTCAAGAATTTATGGAAACTTTTGGCCAGGAGGTTAAGCTAAAGCCTTCTTTGAGTTCTGAAAAAATTAATAAATTGAGACTGGACCTTATTAAGGAAGAGTTAGATGAATTAAAAGAAGCCATCAATAATAATGATTTATTGGAAGTGGCAGATGCTCTAACTGACATACTTTATGTTACTTACGGTGCAGGGCATGCTTTTGGAATTGATCTAGATTCCTGTTTTCAGGAAGTTCAAAATTCTAATATGAGTAAATTAGGAGAAGGCGGAAAACCAATTTATAATGATGCCGGTAAAGTTATGAAGGGGCCAAATTACTTTAAACCCGATTTAAGTAAATTTATAAAATAATTTTTTTATTACAGTATGAATATTACCAATGATCAAAGTTGCTCCTGGATTAATGATCTTTCACCAAGACTAAACATTAACTCTCTTAACGGAAATCAAAATTGTGATTGGTTAATTATAGGTGCAGGCTATACGGGATTATCTGCAGCTAGAAAATTAGCAAAATTACACCCTGATCAAAAAATAATTTTAGTTGATTCTCAGTTAGCAGGAGAAGGTGCTAGCGGCAGGAATTCAGGTTACTTAGTTGATACAACGCTTAATGATGGATTCTCATCTAATAAAGATTTAAATAACTATAAAAAAAAATCTGATATTTATCAATTAGGAATTGAATCGGTTAAAAAATTTATTGAAGAGTATCAAGTTGATTGCGACTGGAATGAAGCGGGTAAATATTTCGCCTCATCAAAAATAGCAGATAAAAAAACCTTAAATAATTTTGCAGACACCTTATCTAAACTAGGTTTTGAATTTAAAATTTTGGATCAATATGAATTAAAAAATAAACTAGGCACAAATTTTTATCAAATAGCTCTTTATACTCCAGGTGGAATTTTGCTCCATCCAGGTAAATTAGTCAGAGCAATGATTGAAGCTCTCCCTTCCAATATTAAATTATATGAAAATTCAAAATTATTAAAATGGGTAAAAAATAAAGATTCTATTTCTTGTGATTTTAAGAATGGAAAAATAAACTCAAAAAAAATTATTTTCTGCACTAATGCTTTTTTAAGATCATTAAATATAAAAAAAAATTATAATTTTCCAATTACTCTAACAGCTAGCATGACAAGACAATTGACTGAAAAAGAATTCAATTCTATAGGATCACCAAAAGAGTGGGGGGTATTACCAGTTAGGCATTTAGGTGCAACAGTAAGAACGACTAGAGATAGAAGAATTTTAATAAGAAATACTGCTGAAGTTTATAGTCCTTTTGGAATGAAAGTCTCAGATTTAAAAAAAAGGGTAGGTATACATCAGCTAGGTATTAAAAAAAGATTTCCCCAATTGTCTGATAATTTAATTGATTCAAGTTGGTCAGGTGTAGTTTCAAGAACAAGAAATGGTTCTCAAATTTTTGAAAAAATAGATTCCAATATTTTTGTTGCTGGTTGTTATAATGGTTCCGGCATAGGTGTCGGTACTTTATTCGGTGAACAAATAGCTATAAAAGCAAGTAATGAAAATACAACAGAAATTCAAGTTATTGAAACAAGAAATAAACCTACTTTTTTGCCCCCTCAGCCATTTTTAGATATAGGAGTAAAGAGTAGATTAATTTACGAAAGATTGAGGGCAATTTCTGAAATTTAAAATTATTTTAATAAATAATTAACTATCCATTCTATTGTTTTATGGTTACAAATATTAAAAATATATGATTTTTCTTTTCATTTAAAAAATAATAAACTCATAAGGACATAATTTGAAAAATACTACAATTGCAACTTTTGCAAAATCTTTAGGCAATGATTATCTTCCGAAAGAGGGAGCATCTTTTTCATTATTTAGAATAGAAATATTATCAGGATTAACTGTTGCTCTTGCCTTAGTTCCTGAAGCTATTGCTTTTGCTTTTGTGGCAGGAGTGGCTCCTTTGTCAGGACTTTATGCTGCATTCTTAGTCGGATTAATTACAGCTTTAATTGGAGGACGTCCCGGAATGATATCGGGCGCTACAGGCGCTTTAGCTGTTGTGATGGTATCTTTAGTTGTTGATCATGGTGCACAATATTTATTCGCAACGGTGGTACTTATGGGAGTTATTCAGATATTTGCTGGGGTATTTAAATTAGGAAAATTTATCAGAATGGTACCCCAACCAGTCATGATGGGTTTTGTAAACGGATTAGCCGTAGTCATCGGACTCTCTCAATTAAGTCAATTTAAAAAAATTAATTCTAATGGTGAATCTATTTGGATGTCTGGGGACACATTAATTTATTCTCTTGGTTTTGTCGTTTTAACAATGCTGGTGATTTGGCTCTTACCAAAAATTACAAAATTATTTCCAGCAACACTTGTAGCTATATTGGCGACAACAACCTTAGTTATACTTTTCGATGTCCCTATTCCTAGGGTCGGAGATTTGGCAAGTGTAGCTGGAGGATTACCTTCATTTTCAATCCCTATGGTGCCTTTAAGCTTAGAAACTTTTCTCATTATATTGCCTTATGCCTTAATATTATCAGCTATAGGTCTTATAGAAAGTTTACTTACTTTAAATCTAGTTGGGGAAATTACTAATAAACGGGGTGGTGCAAGTCAAGAATGTTTAGCTCAAGGTATAGCAAATACAGTGACAGGATTTTTTGGTGGTATGGGTGGTTGTGCTATGATTGGGCAATCCATGATTAATGTTAAATCAGGTGGTAGAACTCGAATAGCTGGAATTTCAGCTGCATTATTTCTTTTAATATTTATTTTATATACATCTTCTTTGATTGAATTAATTCCTATTGCTGCATTAGTAGGTGTTATGTTCATGGTTGTTGTAGGAACATTTGCTTGGAATTCTTTAAAATTATTATTTGTTGTTCCTAAATCTGATGCTCTTGTGATTATTCTAGTAACAGTCGTAACTGTTCTTGAGGATTTAGCTATTGCTGTAATTGTTGGAGTGATTGTCTCTGCATTAGTGTTTGCCTGGAAGTCAGCTTCTAGAATTTCAGCCATAGAAAGACCTTCAGTAACTGAAAGTGGGGCTAAGGTTTATGAAATAGTAGGCCCACTATTTTTTAGTTCTACAAATAGTTTTCTTGAAATTTTTAAAATCTCTGAAGATCCAGATGTGGTAATTATAGATTTTGCTAGATCAAAAGTTATTGACCAGTCAGCATTAAAAGCAATTGAAGATATTGCAGATAGATATTCTAATTTAGGTAAAAAAGTAAAACTTAGGCATTTAACACGTGATTGCCACCGCTTACTTACAAGAACAGGACAGTTGATGGTTGATAGTGATGACGATCCTGATTACGGAATAGCAGTTGATTATGACGTTAAACTTGGAATATTCGGCAAATAATTATTAAAAACAGAATCTAATTTAGCTGTTTTCATTAAATTGACTAAATACATCTTATATATTAATATTTTTTCATATGTTGTCTTTATTAGATACACACCAACATCTTCTTTATAGGAATGAGGCTTCCTATAGTTGGACAAACGACATACCTCCACTTGCTGAAAATAATTTTACTTTAGATGACTATAAAAATTTAACTAAAGACTTAGGCGTAGCTGGAACTCTTTTTATGGAAGCTGGTGCTGATGATGTTGATTATCAAAAAGAAACAAGATTTGTTCAAACCCTAGCTGGTAATTCTGAAAATAATATGATTGGCTTGATATCTTCTATTCGTCCTGAAGAAGATGAAGGTTTTGATTTATGGTTGAATAAAACTTTAGAAATGGGCGTTGTTGGTTATAGAAGAATTCTTCATATTATGCCTAATGAGTTATCACAAACTAAAACTTTTAGAAATAATGTTCGTAAAATAGGGGATGCTGGCAAAACTTTTGATTTATGTTTCCTGCCATCGCAGTTAAGAGTGGCTAAAGAACTTGCTCAGGAATGTGATAACACGTCACTGATATTGAATCATTGTGGTGTTCCAACTATAGCAAATAATGAACTTGATCCTTGGAGGCAAGACATGGAAACCTTATCCAAATTACCAAATGTAACTTGTAAGCTATCCGGTTTAATGGCTTATTGTGCTCCCGGCACATCATCTTACGAAACAATAGAACCTTACGTTGATCATGTTTTAAAATGCTTTGGACCAAATAGAATGGTTTGGGGTAGTGATTGGCCGGTTGTAAATCTTGGTAAAGGATTGCCTGAATGGATTGCAGTAACCAGAAAAATTTTAGATAAATTATCACTTGATGAAGCTGAGGCTATTGCAAATGGTACAGCTCAAAAAATTTATAAAGTTAAATTATAATCATATAAGCTGTATATCGGCCTCTTCAGTAGAAATCATTGTATTAACTTTTTCTTTATAGGAAAATTTCTTAAGTATTTCTTCATTAAATTTAACTCCTAAACCATACTGACCTTCGCTATCAGTGATTTTAATTAAGCCAACAATCATATTTTCGACTAAACCTCCACTGTATTGATAGTTTAAATTTTTAGGAAAGGGATATTCTAAAAAAATATTTCTATATTTTCAATTGTTGACATTTTCATCCAATATTACTCATCTTAATTCTCTAGCAACTGAAACTAATTTTTTTATTTTAGCTCTAACAATATCAATTGGAACATGACCAAAACCACATTCACTTGTTAATAAGATATTATCTTTTTTAAAATATTTTAATGCTGGTTCAATTGCTTTTAAAATATCATCAGAAGTTTCAGTCGTATTTATTCTTTGATCGATTACCCCGAGAGATATTTTTCCATTAAAATCCCATTCTTTAAATACATCCAACATTGTGTAGTGAAGACTACAGTGCTCTAAATGTATTTCATCAATTTTCAATTTTTTAAAAGAAGGTATCATGTCGGTATATCTTCCAAAAAAACCTCTTTTACGGTGAGCATTGCCTCCACAAACATGTAAATTAAATTTTACATCTGGAAATTTTTCAATGATTTCATTAATTATATCTGCCGCCCATTCAGTTTCTTTTGGGTTTTCTGTCCAGACTGGCTCATCAAATTGAATATAATTACATCCGACATCAACAACACTTTGTATTTCTTCTGTAATAACTTTTGCATAGGCCCTAGTTAACGCAATATCATCTGGGTATATATCTTTTCTCTCATTAACACTAAACCTTGCTAACATATGTGGACCAGTAATAGTTTGCTTTACTTCGATATGATCGGGAGCACTTTCTCTTGCCTTCTTCCATTTTTTAGCAAGGTTTGTATTTAAGTTTTTAATTTCACCAGTGACTATAGCGCATTCAATTCCAAATCCATCAGTCCCATGTGTTTTGCTAAGATCGACATTTTTCATTGAACCTCCAACACTAAAGTGTTTATACTTTTTATTCATGGCATCAATACCATCTAAGCGTAATTGATAGAACCAATACATATTTTCTCTATAAGACTCACCGTCAGTAATAATATCGAGACCTAAATCAACTTGATCTTTAACAGCCCATTCAATCATTGCCATCGATTCTTTTTCACTAACGGTAGTTTTTCTTAAGGTATCTTTTTGAACATCTTTTCTTGGATAACTTCCGGTAACTGTTGTTAAATATTTCATATTATTTTTTTAGAGGTTCTAAATTTTTTGCAATTCTAGCATCATTAATTAGTGCAAATACACCATCTCTAAAACTCCTTGGGTTAAATTTTATTTCCTCTCTTAGTCTACTGTCATCTTGATCATTAATTAAAGGTGTTGATTTAATACTTTCGTCAAAAATAAATTCAGCATCAGGAACAAAACCTTTAACAGTATTCATTAATTGTTCGCCTGTTACAGTTTCAGAACCAGTATTATATGAAGAAAATCCTAAAGTTTTTTTTAAGGATAATCGGACTAATTGCTCAGCACAATCTTCTACATAGATCCAATTATCAATGTTATTTTTACTAAAAGGAAGATTTACTTTCTCTCCAATAGCAGGTTTAGCTGCAAAATCTTCAGCCCAGTTTAATGCTGTATTTTGTCTTCCGTATCCAAAAACAATTGAAGGTCTAGTATAGGCGATACTACAATTAAATTTTTTAATATACTTTTCTGCCATAAACTCATTAAGTAGCTTCATCACACCGTAAGTAAAATGATGCTGATCGATACCACAAAAATCATTTTCATTTATTGCTCTATTTCCATAAAAAGCTTGATTCGCCCCATAAACTGTTTCACTAGATGCAAAAACCATTCTTTTAATTTTTTTTTCAACAAGCTTTTCAAAAATTCTTGTCGTTCCAACAATATTTATTTTACTTGCTAGAACAGGAAGATCTTCACAAATCTTACCTATTCCATAAGCTAAGTGAATAATAGATTCAAAAGAATATTTATTGAAAAGAGTTTCGATATTATCTTGGCTTGTAACATCTAACTTTTCAAATTTTAATTTCTTTATATCAAAACCAGAATTTTGATATTGATTAAATAGTATATTTTTATTCTCTCCAAGATCTACATCGGCAGCAACAATATCAAGGCCTCTTTTTGCCAATTGTAGAACAACTCTTTTTCCGATAAATCCTGTAGCTCCTGTTACTAATACTGTCATTTTTTATTCCATATAAAAAATTTGATTCATCATAACCCATGATTTATTTTTTTCATGATTTGGAAAAGGATTAAAACAGTCAATCATTAATATTGTCCATTCATTAACAACAGGAATTTTTTGCATTTCTTCCATATCTTGATCAAAATTATCACCTTCATATTCAAGGTAACCAAACATGAAATCATCCTTTAAAAAAATACTATAATTTTTAACTTTAACTTTTTTTAATTCACTTAATACCTCAGGCCAAACATTTTGATGATTTTTTAAATAAAATTCTTTTTTTTCTTCTTTAAGTCTTACTGCCATCGCGTATCTTTTAATACTCATATTCCCCTCACTTTTTCAATAATAATTTCTTAATTTAACATTATACACTATTCATAAGTAAAAATAGCTTTCATATGTAAAAAAAATTACTATTTTAGTTTAAATAAACATATTTAAGTTATATGATTTCATAAATTAATTGGAGGAATACAAATGAAGTTAGTAAATAAATTATTCGTGTTTATTTCCGCTCTTTCCTTTTCTTTTAGTGCTTTTGCTGTGGATAAAAATTTTCCTAATGACAAAGTTACTATGTGGGGAGATTTTAGTGGAGTAACAGTTCAAGTTAAGCTTATTGGTGGAGCTCCTTATGAACCATTATACCAAGAGATGATTCCAATCTGGGAAGAAAAAACTGGTGGAAAAGTAGAAATTTTATCAAAAAAAAGTCACTTTGAACTAGATAAAGAGATTAAACAAGATATTGCTGCTGGAGACCTTGGTTGGTGTGTTGGATCTAATCATACTAGTTTTGCTCCTCAGTATGGAGATATCTATGCTGATTTAAATAGTATTGTACCTGCTGCATACTTAGCAGAATTTACACCACTAATTCTTGAGCACTCTACATACAACGGTAAGCTTGTTCAGTTACCTCAACATAGTGATGTCAGTAACTTATTTTATATAAAGAGTCTTTATTCAGATAAAAATAATCAGAAAAATTTTAAATCTGAATATGGTTATGATTTAATGCCTCCTGAGACTTGGGATCAAGTTAAAGATCAGGCAATTTTCTTTGCTGACCCTCCTAATTTTTATGGAACTCAGTATGTAGGTAAAGAAGAAGCTATTACTGGTCGTTTTTATGAAATGTTAATTGCAGAAGGCGGATCACTGTTTGATGATAAATGGAATCCTACTTTTAATGATGAGGCTGGTCAAAGAGCTCTTGCCTGGTTCAAAGATTTGTATGATGCAAAAGCTGTTCCTGCAGGTGTTATGAACTACCTTTGGGATGAAACTGGCTTAGGTTTTGCAAGTGGAACTGTAGCGATGAATCTTGACTGGGGTGGATGGGCAGCATTCTTTAATAGTGCTGACTCAAAAATTAGTGGCGATGTGGGTGTGATAAGAGCTCCTAAAGGATCTGGCGGTAAAAGAACAGGCTGGTCTGGATCTCACACTTATTCAATCACAAATGAATGTCCTAATAAAGAAGCAGCGGCCTCTTTAATTTGGATCCTAACTAATCATGAAGCTCAAATGCATGAAGCTCGTACAGGTAAACTTCCTACAATGCCTAGAGTTTGGGATGATATAGCTCAGGAAATGAATGATACAGGTAATGTATTTATGGCGGAAGTATTTTCAACTTTTAAAACTTCAATGGCTGAAGATGCAGTTACCCCTCCACTAATTCCTGAATGGATTCCTTTCTCAAACATCATTTATCCTGAATTGCAAAAAGCAATCTTAGGCGATAAATCGATTAAGGATGCATTAGATTATGCTGCTAAAGAAACAGCATATATGATGGAAGATGCAGGCTACTAATAACTACTAAAGTATAATTTATAAACCACCCCTCTCATTAATTTGAGAGGGGTGGTTTAATTTAAAATCATGACAGAAAAAGAAACCATCATTAAAAAATTATCGCAAACTTGGGATATGCCTTCTAAATTGACCCCGATAGTTATAGTGGGCGCCGGTGGTATAGTTAATGATGCTCATCTCCCCGCTTACAAAAAAGCAGGATTTAAAGTTAAGGGCATTTACGATATTGATAAGTCTAAAGCTCAAGATTTAGCTAAAAAATTTAATATTGATAAAGTTTTTGAAACTTTAGAAGAAGCCATTGAGGATAAAGAATGTATTTTTGATTTGGCTCTTCCACCTGCTAATTTATTAGATGTTGTTTCTCAACTACCCGAAGATTCATTTGCTATTTTACAAAAACCATTAGGAAGAACTTTAGAAGAAGGAAGAGAAATTCTAAAAACCTGTCATGAAAAAAATATCACAGCATCTATGAATTTTCAATTAAGGTTTAGTCCAACTATGCTTCCCCTTTATGAAGCAATTGATAAGGGGCTTTTAGGAGATCTAGTTGAACTAGAAGTTCATGTGAACGTTCATACGCCTTGGGAGTTATGGCCTTTTTTAAAAACTTTAGATAGAGTGGAAGTTCCCTTACATTCAATTCATTATATTGATTGGATACGTTCTGTTTTAGGTAACCCAGCTGGAGTTTACTGTCAGTCTGTAAAACATCCAAAAGTTACGGAGTTAGCTGATTGCCGAACAAGCGCTATATTTAATTACGGAGATCAGATCCGATGTTGTATGAGTATTAATCATTCCCATAGTTTCGGTAAAAAACATCAAAATGGTACGATCCGTTTGGAAGGTACGGAAGGAGCAGCTCTAGTCACCTTAGGTTTATTGATGAATTATCCTGAAGGCGAACCAGAAAAATTAGAAATTATTACTAAAGGTACCGACTGGACAGAAGTTGATATAAAGGGTAAATGGTTCCCAGATGCTTTTATCGGCGTTATGTCAAATATGCAAAGATTTAAAAATGGAGAAGATGAAAAATTAATCTCCCCAATCGAAGATTCTATCCATACAATGTCACTTGTTGATGCTTGTGGTCAATCTAGTTTAGATGGCGGAATTAAGCCCGACTATACAAAATAAAAATATGAAATTTAAATTTTTAAAAAGTCCAGTCATGCTTATTTTACCTGCAATTATTGCAATATCGATTGTTGTCATTATTCCTTTAATTTTTTCTTTCTATACTAGTTTCACTTCTTATAAATTAACAAGACCAGATACTTTATTTAACTTCATCGGACTTAGAAATTACGAAAGAATTTTTAGTAATTCTGAGTGGTGGTGGACTTATCTTCGAACTATTTTATTTTTAACTATCGCTTTAAATGTAGAACTTTTGTTTGGTCTTGGAATAGCCTTATTGATAAATAAAATAACTTGGGGGCAAAGAACTCTCCGTACTATTATGATGTTTCCAATGATGTTCTCACCAATACTTGTTGGATTTCAATGGAAGTATATTTTCAATGACAACATAGGTTTATTAAATAATTTTCTTTATCTGTTTGGTTATGAATCAGCTATAGCATGGTTAATAGATCAAAAATTAGCTATGGGATCAATCTTGGCTGCAGAAATTTGGGCCAACACGGCGATATTTTCTATACTTTTACTTGCAGGTTTGATGGGAATTCCAAAAGATCCAGTTGAGGCAGCCAGAGTCGATGGATGTAATAGTTGGCAGGTTTTTAAACATATCACACTTCCTTTTCTGATGCCTTTCATATTTATTGCTTTAACTATTCGATCTCTTGATGTCGGTAGAGCTTACGACATAGTACATATTATGACAGGTGGCGGACCTGCTATGCGTACAGAATTAACATGGACAACGATTGCTAGAGTGGGTTACAAAGATGCCAATATGGGAATGGCTAATGCAATGTCTTATCTTTCAATTATCCTATCTATAGCATTTACATACTACTTTTTTACTAAATTGAAAGCCGCAAGACAGGAATTAGGAAATTAAAATGCGAAAAAAAATTAAAAAAATTACTTATTGGCTGCTGACTTTTATAGTTATGTTTATAACTTGTTTACCGGGTATTTGGATTTTTATCAGCGCCTTTAGACCTAACGCAGAAATTTTATCCAAACCTGCAAATTGGTGGCCAGATAATTGGACTATTCATGAATTTTCCCAAATGTTTAGTATAAAAGGATACGTGTCTGTCCCAGCATTTGATTATTTGATGAATTCTATTATCATTTCATTAACTAGTACTGTCATTGCTATTACTATTGGTATGATGGGAGGATATGCATTTGCTAGATTTAATTTTAAAGGAAAAAATACTATTTTTCTAGGGCTGATGCTTGCAAGAGCTGTTCCTGGAATATCTCTTAGTCTACCTTTGTTTATTCTATGGGCTAAACTTGGGATTATCAATACCTCGTTTGGCGTAATTATTGTCTATGTTGCAATGAACGTGCCTTTTACAATTTGGTTAACAGATGGTTTTTTTAGACAAATTCCAAAAGAGATGTCTGAGGTTGCTAGGACGGATGGATGTACAAGATTGCAGGCATTCTGGAATGTTGAATTGCCACTAGCGGGTCCTGGAATTGCTGCGGCTGGAATTTTTGCATTTTTATTATCTTGGAATGAATACGCCTTAGCGTCAGTCTTGACAAGAACCATTCAATCAAAAACACTCCCGATTGGCATGATGGATTATCTAAGTGAGTTTACTATTAATTGGGCAGGGATGTGTGCTATTGCAGTAGTGATGATTGTACCAGCAGTAATTTTAACGTTTATTGTTCAGAAACATCTAGTTTCTGGTTTAACTTTTGGAGGAGTAAAAGGATAATATGGCTGAAGTAAATTTAAAAAATTTAACAAAAAAATATGGTGATGTAGTGGCGGTGCAGAACATGAATCTTAAAATTCCTCATAATGAATTTTTGGTATTAGTGGGACCGTCAGGTTGTGGAAAATCTACAACTTTAAGAATGATAGCAGGTCTGGAAGAAATTAGTGGTGGTGAAATTTATATTGGTGACGAACTAGTCAATAACAAAGAACCAAAAGATAGAAATGTTTCAATGGTTTTTCAAAACTATGCCTTATATCCTCATATGACTGTTGAGCAAAATTTAGGGTTTAGTTTAAAAATTGCTAAAGTGGATAAATCAGAAATTGAGAAAAAAGTAGCAGAAGCCGTCGGTATCCTTGGACTTGATGACTTAAGAAAAAGAAAACCCTCTCAACTATCAGGGGGGCAAAGGCAAAGAGTAGCTATGGGTAGAGCGATTGTTAGACGTCCGGATGTATTTTTATTTGATGAACCTCTGTCAAATTTAGATGCAAAATTAAGAACTCAAATGAGAACTGAGATTAAAAAATTACATCAAAAATTAAAAACAACTGTGATTTATGTGACTCATGATCAAGTTGAGGCAATGACATTAGCTGATAGAATTATAATAATGAAAGAGGGTTTTATTGAGCAAATAGGTTCACCTATCGAAGTATTTAACAATCCTGTAAATGTATTTGTGGCTACTTTTATTGGGAGTCCTCCTATGAATGTCATGGAATGTAATTTAGTTTCTCAGAATGATGAATTGTTTATTAAAATTGATTCAGATGTATTGATGCCGTGTCCATCATCAAAAAAAGATAAGCTCTCAAAATCCTCAAAAGTATTTGTAGGCATAAGAGCTGAAGACATCGTACCTTCTGAAAATTCAACAGATTTAGAAAAAAAAGGGTGGAATTTTGAAAAATCAATAGAACTAGCTGAACCTTTAGGCACAGAAACACAATTGTTTTTTAAATTAAATGATAAGGACATCATAAGTAGAATGTATAATCCTCGTGCAATTCAAGTTGGAGAAAAGATAAAATTTGAAGTAGACTTGGCAAAAGTTCACTTCTTTGATTATGAAACAGAAAAAGCAATCTAAAAATTATAACGCTCCGGCTCTTGATAAGGGACTGGATATTTTAGAACTACTCTCTGATAGTAATGGAGGGTTAACTCAGGCTCAAATTGCTTCCCATTTGAATAAATCTATAAATGAAATATATCGAATGATTTCAACTTTAAGGTCTAGGGGTTATGTGGAATTTAATGAAAATACTGATATCTACAAGCTTTCATATAAAATACTTATTATGGCATCAAGTTTTGAGCCAGTTAAGACGCTAACAGCTCGAACTATTCCTTTAATGAAAGAAATTACTATTAAGACCAATCAATCTATTCATTTAGCTATTTTTACCCGAGGTAAAATATTATTAATTGCCCAAGAAGATAGCCCTTCTGCTTTCAACTATCATATGTCGGTTGGAGCAAATATTGATGCCCTGGAAACTTCATCGGGAAGAGTTTTATTAACATTTCAATCGGAAGATGAGAGAAAAAGAAAGCTTGAGAGAAGAAAATTTTACATGAATCTTGATAAAAAAAGAAACATATCATCTTCTGATTTAAAAAAAATTGAAAATCAATTTTCAAAAAAAACTATGCAGAAAATTTTCAAGGATCGTTTCGAGGTAGTAAAAAGTCTACAGGTTAAGGGTGTTACAAATATCACTATACCTATTTTTGATCATACGGAAAATGCCATAGCGGCCCTTACAATTCCTTTTGTTGATAGGATTAATAAAAAAGAAGAATTGAGCATAAAACAAGTTACGAATTTATTAGTATCTTACGGAAAAACATTATCTTTTGAAATGGGCCATAGAGGAAAATAATAATGAGTACAAACAGTCTGAGTGATAGATTAGCTAAATGTTATTCTGGAGTAGTTCATGATATTATGCGCGATGATGGGCATCAAAATTTTACTTTACCTCCCTCAATCAGACCATGTAAAGATAATCACGTATTAGCTGGCCAAATTTTTACTATGGAAGGTTCTGTTGATAAATCTCTAGATCATCACGAAACTCTATTAGCATGGACAGGATTTTTATCTAAGGCTCCTAATAATAAAGTAATCATTTGTCAGCCAAACAATCTTGAAATTGCACTAATGGGAGAGTTATCAGCGGAGACACTACAGCTAAAAGGGGTCAGGGGCTATATAGTAGATGGTGGAGCTAGAGATTTAGATTTTATATTAAAAATTGATTTTCCTTTATGGAGCAGTTTCTATACTCCTCGTGATGTTGTTGGTTATTGGAAGCCTACCCAATTTGAACAGCCAATAAAAATTGGCAATACAATTATAAATAACAATGATTACGTTTTAGCAGATATTGACGGAGTTGTTATTATCCCTGAAGAAATTATTGAAGATATTTTAATCCGATCAGAAAAATTAATAAATACTGAAAGTTTAGTACGTAAAGCAATTAGGGAAGGAATGGACCCTCAAGAAGCTTATTTAAAATTTGGCGCTTTTTAAAAAATTATTTTTTTCTCTCAACTAGTAATATATGCTCTGAATAACATACACATTTGTCATTTTGATTTAATATTTCACATGCCTCAACAACCTGACCAAATTCAGGTCTTTTAGGATCGTCATTTTTTGCTTTGATAGTAACCTTGGTATGGATTGTATCTCCTATAAAAACAGGATTAGGAAAACGTAGCCTCTCGAAACCATAAGTAAAAGCTCTTTTGTTAACAATAGATGCTGTTAATGCAATACCTATTGAGAAGGTGCAACTAAATTGAGCTATACGTTGACCAAAAGGTCCTTTTTTTGCAAACTCCGCATCTACATGATGAGGATAGAAGTCACCAGAATGCATGGCATGGGTGACAATATCAGTTTCAGTAATTGTTCTTCCTCCAGTTACTCTCTCATGACCTAATTCGTAATCTTCAAAAAACTGTTCTACTTCTACCATGCGTTTCTCCTTAAAATTTAAATTATATAGTGAGGTAATTTTTTATTTACCATATTATTATATTCATATATAACTTATTTTATATATGAATAAAAGTTTTAAATATGAAAACACGGTTGGAAAAGAATCCACCCATCCTAAAGATATGCCAAAAGATCATGCAGATATTGCTGTATGGAACTCTGAAAATTGGTTTTACGAGGATGTTATAATTGGTCATAAAATCCGTTCTTTAAGAAGGACCATATCGGAGGGAGAGGCTATGCAATTTAATGGCATGGTTCTTGATATGCACCCTTATGTGGCAGATGAGCATTTTGCAAAAAATGAAGGGGTATTTGGTAAACGTCTAGTTGCAGGCGCTATGGTTTTTTCTTATGGTCTTGGCTTAGTTGCAACCAACTGTATTAATTCTTTTAGTTACGGATATGACAAATTAAGATTCATTAAGCCGACATTTATTGGCGACACTATTTATACAATTAGAACGAATATGGAAAAAAAACCTAAATATGAGAAAATGGGATTAGTTAGAACAAGTTATGAGGTTTTTAAAGGTGAGGGCGAGATTGTTTTATATTGTGAGCACCTGCATTCAGTTTTATATCGAGAGCCAGCCATTTTTAAAGACAAAGTAGAGAAAAAAAAGTGATTAAATTAAAAGGTATGACATGGGATCATCCCAGGGGATATAATCCTATGATAGCTACTAGTACAGAATTTCAAAAAAATCATTTAGGTAAAATTTCTATAGATTGGGATAAAAGATCACTACAAGCTTTTGCTGATAAACCGATTGAAGAGATGATAGAAGAATATGATTTGATAGTTATTGACTATCCTCATGTAGGGGAAGTTGCTGCTAAAAATTTATTATCCCCATTTGATATTCCTGACTATGAAGAGCAACTAAGTATATTAAGAGGTCAATCTGTAGGCTTATCTTTTGATAGTTATAAAGTAAATAATCGTCAGTGGGCATTGCCAATTGATGCGGCCACTCAAGTATCAGCTTACAGAAAAGATTTAATTTCTAATTTGCCAAAAAATTGGAATCAGTTGATCGAATTATCGAAAGAAAAAAAAGTTTTATGGCCTTTAAAACCAGTTCACGCCATTAGTAGTTTCTATAGTATCTATAATAATATTGGCGAAACATTCGACCCAAATGAAAAAGATTTTGTCATAAAAGATCAATGTATCGAAACCCTTGAAATGATGAAAATCATTTCAGATTTCTTACCAAAAGAATGTCTCCTCATGGATCCTATTGACATTGCAGAAATTATGTCTGAAAGTGAAAGTATATCTTATTGTCCTTATTTATATGGTTTCTCAAATTATTCTCGCAAAGGATTTAAAAAAAATATTATTACATATAATGACGTGATGGATTTATCCGGTAAGGGCCCATTCGGTACTCATTTAGGGGGTACGGGAATAGCAGTTTCTAGTAAAAGTAAAAATAAAGATTATGCGATGGAGTATGCGTATTGGATTGCAAGTTCTGAATGTCAAAAAAATATTTATTATAAAAATGGAGGTCAACCTGGCAATGCTAAAGCCTGGGAAGATAGTGAAATAAATCATGAGACGAATAATTTTTTTAATAACACTAGAAAAACATTAGAGAGATCTTGGGTGAGACCAAAACATAATGGTTACATGAATTTTCAAGATTCAGGCGGAGATACAATTAATGAATATTTAGATAAAAGTATCGATACAATTAAGGTTTATGAAAAACTTAAATCTGAATATAGGAAAAGTTTTAAAGATGAGTGATTTAATAAATAGACCTTTGCATGGATTGACAGTTTTAGAATTCAGTCAATTTTTATCAGGACCTTATGCTGGATTAAGATTAGCGGATTTAGGGGCAAGAGTTATTAAAATTGAGAGGCCTGGTCAAGGAGATTTATGCAGGAATGTCTATATAAGTGATACGGATCTTGATGGAGATAGCACTTTATTTCATGCAATTAATAGAAATAAAGAGAGCTTTGCTGCTAATTTAAAAGATCCAAATGATTTAGCTAAAGTTAAAAAATTAATTTCTAAGGCAGATATTATTACGCAAAATTTTAGACCTGGTGTTATTGAAAGAATAGGTCTGGATTACGAAAGTGTAAAAAAAATTAATCCTAAAATTGTTTATGGTTCTATATCTGGTTATGGATCGGAAGGTCCTTGGGAAAAACTTCCAGGTCAAGATTTACTAGCTCAATCTAGATCTGGTCTAGTATGGCTAAATGGTAATGGTGGTGATGCCCCAACGCCTATGGGTTTAGCTGTAGCTGATATGTTAGCAGGTCACAATTTAGTTGAAGGCATACTAGCCGCAATTATCAAAAGTTTAAAAATGAATAAAGGCAGTCATGTTGAAACAAGTTTAATAGAAGCTTTACTGGATTTTCAATTTGAAGTTTTAACAACTTATTTTAGCGATGGGAATAGAAAGCCCGTGCGCAGTTCATATAATAACGCTCATGCTTACCTATCAGCACCTTATGGTATTTATAAAACCAAAGATGGTTTTCTTGCGATAGCAATGACACCCATTCCTCAATTAGGAGAATTATTAAAATTGGAATCCATCCAACATCTTACCGATCAAGCAGAGTGGTTTACAAAAAAAGATGAAATTAAAAAAACCATTGGGAATTGGCTTTCTACTCAATCAACACAATACTGGTTAGATATTTTAGAGCCTGCGGATATATGGTGCGCAGAAGTTTTAGATTGGGAGAGAATGTTGAAGCATGATGGATTTAAAGTTCTAGATATGGTTCAAAGAATTAAAAGATTTGACGGTTTAGATATTGAAACTTTAAGATGTCCAATTAGAATAGATAAAGAAATTTTCAAGTCGGAAATTGCCGCCCCAATGGTTGGTCAACATACAGATAAAATTAATAAGGAGTATAATTTATGAAAATTACAGATATAGAAATTCGTATGTGTAGACACAAAGAAGCTGGCATGAAAGATGCTCAAATGAGAGATGGAAAAAAATCTGATTTAGAATTTTTGGTGATAACCTTTCATACAGATGAAGGGCTATCTTCTTCAACATTTGGTTTTGCTGGAAGAGGTGCTGAGATGGCTGGTGAAATTGCAAATTCAATTTTCAAGCCTTTCTTTTTAGGGCGCGATCCTCTCTATAGAGAAAAACATTGGCATGAATACAGAACTGCTGATCGGTGGTGGAATCATGCTCCTATTTATAGTTATGGTCCTTTTGATATTAATTGTTGGTTGTTGTCATCAATGCAAGCAGAACAGCCTCTATATAAATATCTTGGAGCCTTTAGGGATTCAGTTCCTATATACGGTAGCTCTCTTGTTTTAGATACCCCGGAAGCTTATGTAAAAGAAGCGCTTGAATATAAAGGTAGAGGTTTTAATGCCTACAAACTTCACCCTCCTGGTGATTATGATTTTGATTTAGAGGCTCATAAAGCTGTTAGAAAAGCAGTTGGAGATGATTTTAAGCTTATGAGTGATCCTGTTGCTCCCTATACTTTTGAGCAAGCTTTAAGATTTGGAAGAGAATTAGAAAAATTAAATTACTATTGGTATGAAGAACCATTATTCGATGAGAATTTTCACAATCTAAGAGAGTTAACAAGAATTCTAGACATTCCTATTGTTGGAACAGAGGTACTTGCAAAACATCCTTATAGTGTTGCAGAATGTATCTCTACTAGAGTAGTTGATGTTGTGAGAGCTGACCCTTCATGGAGTGGGGGAATTACAGCCACAATGAAAACAGCACATTTAGCAGAAAGTTTTGGAGTTACCTGTGAAATCCATACCGGAATTTATCACCCATTAGAGTTAGTAAATTTACATTGCTGTGCAGCTATAAAAAATTGTGAATTTTTTGAAGTGTTACTTCCTTACGAACTATTTAATTTTGGATTAAAAGAATCTATTAAAATTGAAAATGGAAAAGCATTGCTCCCTAATAAACCTGGCTTAGGTATTGATTTGGATTGGGATTTTATTGAGAATACAACATTTAAAAAACTTTAGATTTATGATACCAATTTTTTTGAAAGGAATTTACATATGATTAAAATTACCAATATGAGAGTTGAGGATGTGAGGTTCCCTACATCAAAAGATTTAACAGGCTCTGATGCTATTCATACTGATCCTGACTATTCAGCTACTTATATAACAGTAACCACTTCAGATAATAATCTTAAAGGTTATGGTCTGGCTTTTACTTTAGGTAAGGGTAACGATATTGTTGCTGAATGCATTAAGCATTTTTTTCCTATATTTAATGGACTAACTATAGAAGAGATAGAAAAAAATATTGGTAAATTATGGTATGACTGTGCTGATCACAGTCAGCTTAGATGGTTGGGTCCTGAAAAAGGAGTTGTTCATATGGCACTTGCTGCTGTCTTTAATGCACTATGGGATTTAATTGCAAAAAAAAATCAAAAACCTCTTTGGCAATTTGTGACTGAAAGTAAGCCGGAAACAATCATGGGCTGGTTGACATTTAAAAATATTGAAGACGCTCTGACAGAAAATGATGCATTTCAAATACTAAATGCAAGTCAAGAGTTTAAAAAAGAAAGAACAGATAAAATTTTAGCTGAAGGTTATCCTTCTTACACCACGGCAGCTGGCTGGCTCGGTTATTCTGATGAAAAAATAGTTGAGCTATGTCACAAATTTATGTCCATGGGATGGAAGCATTTTAAGATCAAAGTTGGTTCAGATTTAGAGGCTGACGTTAAAAGACTTGCCCTCATTCGTCAAACCATCGGTAACGACTGTTTTATAATGGTTGATGCCAATCAACAATGGAGTGTGGAGCAGTCAATCAAACACATTAATGCCTATAAACAATTTAACTTATTATTTGTTGAAGAGCCTATTAGTCCAGATGATGTTTTAGGTTTCAAGAAAATCAAAAAAGCTATTGGTGATGTTAAGCTTGCGACGGGGGAGGCATGTGGAGGTAGGGTCATGTTTAAACAATTCCTTGAATCTGGAGCGATGAACATATGTCAAATTGATAGTTGTCGCTTAGGTAGTATTAATGAAATTTTAACAGTTCTTTTAATGGCGCATAAACTCAATGTCCCAGTCTTTCCTCATGCTGGTGGTGTCGGACTATGTGAATATGTTCAGCATTTATGTATGATTGACTATGTTTTGATTAACGGTGAAAAAGATAATAAAGTTGTCGAATATATGGATAGTCTTCATGAGCATTTTATTTACCCATGTAATTTAAAAAATAGTCATTACATGCCGCCCTTGGATCATGGCTATTCTGTTGAAATGAAAGATGAATCAATTAATACATATTTGTTTCCTGATGGAAAGTATTGGAGTGAAAATCAATGAGATTAAAAGACAAAAGAATTATTGTGACAGCTGCAGCTCAAGGCATTGGAAGAGCAACGGCATTAGCCTTTGAAAAAGAAGGTGCTAATGTAATAGCTACTGATATTAACTTGGAAAAATTAGAAGAGTTAAAGAGTGAAAATTCTAATATTAAAATTCAGCATTTAGATTCTACAAACAAAGAAGCTGTTGAAAATTTTTCTAAAACAGTTGATGAGGTAGATATTTTATTTCATGGAGTGGGTTATGTGCATCATGGAACGATCATGGATTGCTCCCCAGAGGAATTTTATAATTCTATAAATATTAATGTTTTTTCCGCTTACTTAATGAGTTCTTCTTTTTTACCTAAAATGTTAAAACAAAAAAAAGGAAATATTATTATAGTTTCTTCAGCTGCTTCTAATGTAAAAGGCGCTCCAAATAGGTTTATATACGGAACAACCAAGGCTGCTTTAAATGGATTTGTGAAATCTATAGCTGCTGATTATGTTAAGGAGGGAATTCGTTGTAATGCTATTCTCCCCGGCACTGTGGAAACACCTTCTTGGGAAAGTAGAGTTAACTCTGCTGATGATCCAATCCAAGCACGTAAAGATTTTATAGCTAGACAAGCTATGGGAAGACTTGCAAAACCAGAAGAAATTGCTTCAATGGCAACATATTTAGCAAGCGATGAGTCTGCTTTTGTAACAGGAACGTTAAATTTAATTGATGGAGGATGGACTTTATAATGAAAACATTAAGATATAGAGAAGGCAATTTAGTAAAACCTGGAATACTTGATAAAGATGGAATAATAAGAGATGCATCAAGCTTAGTTCATGACTGGGATAGTTCTACTGTCACAGTTGAAAAATTAAATTTTATTCGGTCTCAAGATCACTCTAATCTTCCTACTGTAAACGACTTAGTGAGCATAGCTCCTTGTGTAGCTGAAAAAACTATGGGAAAATTTGTTTGTATTGGTTTAAATTATTCTGATCACGCAGAAGAAACGGGTATGGAAATTCCCCCTGAGCCAGTTATTTTTTTTAAAGCAACAAGCGCTGTAGTAGGACCAAATGATGATGTCATTATTCCTCGCAATTCTGTTAAATCAGATTGGGAAGTTGAATTAGGAGTGATTATCGGAAAAGAAGCAAAATACATAAGTGAAGATGAATCCCAGGATCATATAGCTGGTTATTGTGTAGTTAATGATTTAAGCGAGAGGGAATTTCAGCTAGAAAAATCAGGACAATGGGTTAAAGGAAAATCGTGCGATACTTTTGGGCCTATAGGACCTTATTTAGTAACTAAAGAAGAGATACCTGACCCACAAAATTTAAAACTTTGGTTAGATGTCAACGGTAAACGTATGCAAAATGGATCAACGAAAACAATGGTTTATGGTGTTAATTTTCTTGTGAGTTATGTTAGTCAGTTCATGTCTTTACAGCCAGGCGATATTATTTCAACAGGAACCCCTCCTGGAGTAGGTTTAGGAATGAAACCTCAAGTTTATTTAAAAGCCGGAGATGTGATGGAGCTCGGTATTGAAGGTCTAGGCGAACAAAAACAAAAGACAGTTTCTGCTTAATGTTTGAAAGCATTAATGATTGTCATAATGTTAAAGATTTTAGAAATTTAGCTAAAAAAAGACTACCAGGTCCTATCTTTGATTATATTGATGGAGCAGCAGATGATGAAGTTACTTACCGTCGAAACACTGAAGCTTATGATCAGTGTGATTTAGTCCCTAATGTTTTAACTGGTGTAAAAGATATAGATATGTCGACAACTGTCATGGGACAAAAGTTAGATATGCCTCTTTATTTTGCCCCAACTGCACTCCAAAGATTATTTCACCATGAAGGAGAGATTGCGGTTGGAAAAGCTGCTGAAAAATTTGGTACAATGTTTGGAATTTCGTCTCTAGGCACAGCAAGCATCGAAGAAATTTCTGAGTTAATTTCTACACCAAAACTTTTTCAATTGTATGTTCATAAAGACCAAGGCTTAAACAAAGACTTAGTGGATAGATGTAAAGCGTCTAATTTTGAAGCCATGGCAGTTACAGTAGACACTGCTGTTGGTGGTAATAGGGAGCGAGATCTTTATTCTGGATTTACAATACCGATGAAATTAACACTGAGTAGTTTGATTAGTTTTGGCCTTCATCCTCGTTGGGCTTTTAATCATCTCACTCATTCGAAATGGGAATTAAGTAATCTAAAAAATCATATTTCTGAGGGTACTAATGTGATGACTAACATAAGTGATTATTTTACTAAAATGACTGACCAGTCATTAGATTGGAAAGCGGTAGAAGAAATTAATAAAAATTGGGGAAAAGAATTTGCTATAAAAGGTATTATGTCTGTCGAAGATGCTAAAAAAGCAGTCGACATAGGAGCAACCGCAATTATGGTTTCTAATCATGGAGGAAGACAGTTAGATGGTGCCAGATCTCCATTTGATCAACTAGCTGAAATTGTTGATGCAGTTGGTGATAAAATTGATGTTATTTGTGAAGGCGGTATTCGTCGAGGTACTCATGTTCTAAAAGCACTATCGTTAGGCGCTAAAGCTTGTTCTGGAGGAAGAATGTATTTATATGCTCTTGCAGCAGGAGGTCAAAAAGGCGTGGAGAGAATTATGGGTAATTTACGTAATGAGATCGAAAGAGATATGAAATTAATGGGCGTTAAAAATATAGATCAACTTACAAGAAATAATCTAAAATTTAGATAGATTACATACCCAATCATGTTTTTTAAAAGATTATTTTCGAGAAGTAACTTAGAACTTAAAATTGATGATGGAGGTAGAGCTAATGCTGGCTACAAAGGTATGGCGGGTGATTGTGTAGTCCGTTCCATTGCTATTGCAGCTAATCTATCTTACAAAAAAGTTTATGAAGATTTATATCAGGCCAATGAAATTTTTAGAACTACTTCCAAAACAAAACTAGCTAGAAGCTTAAAGCAAAAAAATGATAGCCCTAGAACAGGAACTCATAGAGTTGTTCTCAAAAAATACCTTCTACAATTAGGTTGGAAATGGACTCCCACAATGTTTGTAGGTCAGGGCTGTAAGGTTCATTTAAAAAAAGATGAATTACCTAACGGCACACTTATCGTATCTTGCTCAAAACACATAACAGTTTTGAAAGACGGAGTTCTTCACGATACCTATGATTGTTCAAGGAATGGAACTAGGTGTGTTTACGGGTATTGGACACAGTCTGTCTAATTCAAATAAATTAATATTTATGAATTTAGTCCGGTACTTGCAATATTAAAAATCATATCTTCATAACTCATATCTAAATTAATCTGACATGATCTATAAAAGTAACCTTTTCTTAATCCTGGCATAAGATTAGCTTCAATAAAATGAGGGGTGCCATGTTGATCCGTTTTAATATCTATTCTTCCTAAAGATTTACCACCTAGCGCCCTAAAAGAATCTTTTGCTATTTTAGAAAGTTTATTAAAAATTTTGATATCGCTTACAGGTATTACTTTTTCTTCATCGTTTTTTTTAACATCAAAATCAAGAATACAATGACCGTTTAAATTTTTTTTCACAATAATTTCAATGGGCATAGCATTTAAACTTCCGTCAGCACTATTCTCAAAGATACCAACACTATATTCTTTGCCGGATAAATAAGTTTCTACTAATGAAGGAGAATTTTGTTTGAGATGAATGTCTAAAACTTTTGCTTCAAAACTTATAAAATCATTCACTATAGAGTTTGCATCTATACCTCTACTATCTCCACCAGTTACTGGTTTGACAAAAAGAGGAAACTTGATCGGTAGTAATGATACATCAGAATGCTCACCTGGTGTGGTTATAAAAAAATCTGCTGTTTTCACTTTAGATTTTTTCATAATTCTTTTTGCTTTATTTTTATCTGATTCATTATCTAACGCAGACTTACTTGAGGCAATATAATTAATGCCATAATTTTCCAAATAATCATTTAGCCATATAGTTTTATTGTAAAAATCAAAATATTTAACACCGGAGAAAACTAAATCTGGATTTCTCAAAGCTAGTTTTTCTAAATCTTTTTCAGTATTAATTTCTGTAATTAAAACATTTTGATATCGTTTCGACAAAATATGTAAAATTATTTTTTCATCTAAAATAATCCCAACATTTTTTTGATTTTCTGTAACATCAGGTAACTTAGGTACGGTTAATATTTCAATTTTCTTATTAATTTTAATTGGGAGGATATTATTTATTTTTAAATGTAGATTAATAGGTAGAGTTGAATTTTTTTTTTCTAATATATTTTTTATAATCATATTTATTTATCTCCCATATGTAAAAAATGGATCCGTAATTCTTATTTAAATGCGCTTTTTTGTTTAAAGCACCTAACAATGTAAAGGTAATTAGATTATTGTTTTGGTATATCTAAAGAATTACAACTATCACCTATTTTCATAAATAGATATAGCTATATAATTAATCTTAATTAAATGAATTTTTTAGGAGTTTAAAACTGCTGGATTATTGAAATAATTAAGATTAGATTTAAATTTGATGAGGAAATGAGTTGGTCCGATTTTCCTCATCTTTAAAATAATCGATTATTATAATAATATTATTGAATGAAAAAGTTTTTACTTATTTTTATTTTAAGTTTTATCTTTACTAATAATAGTTTTTCCTCTCAAGAAATTATGAACGCTTTACAAGAAGGAAATAAATTAATTTTCATTAGGCATGCTTACGCCCCTGGAACTGGTGATCCAAATAATTTTATTTTGCAAGATTGTTCAAGTCAAAGAAATTTAAATGAAGAGGGAATGAACCAATCCATAAAAATTGGATTATTTTTTGAAAATAATAATATTCAAATTGACAAAGTTTTGTCAAGTGAATGGTGTAGATGTAAAGATACGGCACAAATTGCCTTTAAAAAATTTGAAACTTTTGACGCTCTTAATTCTTTTTACGATAATAGATTTAGTTCTAATAAATCAAAACAAATCAGAGCTTTAAAAGAATTTATTCGAAATTGGAATAGTGATAAAAATTTAGTCTTAGTTACTCACTTTGTTGTTATTCAAGAAATGTTAAACTTAGGTGTCTCTTCTGGAGAAATAGTAATAACTGATAAAGATTTGAATATAATAGAAACTGTTAAAAGTAATTAAATTGTCTTTATCTAATATATAATATTAATTATTTCCATCTTGTTTATATCTTTTTTCAAGTTTTCTAACAAAGAAAGAAACTATTAAGATTAAGATTAAATATTCTAGTATTAGAAAAGTATAAATTTCTAATGGTCTGTAAGTTGTAACAACCAATTCATTAGCCTTTCTTGTAAGATCAGCAATTCCAATAATAGATACCAAAGAAGACATTTTTAAAACATAAACAAATTGATTACCAAGAGCGGGTAAAATATTTTTAATTGCTTGTGGAAGAATTATTAGTCTTAATATTTTATAGAAAGTTAAACCCAGTGAACTTCCGGCCTCCCACTGAGATTTTTTAATTGAATTAATTCCCGCTCTAAAGATTTCAGCCTGGAAAGCACTTTCACTTATTGCTAAAGCGATAATACCTGAAACAAATGGACTAAAACTTACTCCTGTCATTATAGGTAAGCCGTAATAAATCCACAGAATTAAAACTAATAGTGGAACAGCTCTTACAATTTCTACATACCCAATATTTATATAAGTGAAAAATTTATTTTTGAATAAGGAAGGTATTGCAACTAAAAATCCCAAAAACATGGATATGACGATTGAAATTACTGAAATATATATGGTTAAACTCATCCCACTTAAAAGAAATTTTAAGTTTGTTAAGCCCGTAACTTTACCTGGAGAGAGTATATACCAAGCCCATTCATATTCAGAGCTACATGATGTCAGTATTAAGGGTAATAATAAAATTAGTTTCTTCAATAATTAAATTATACCCTTAATTATCTTTATTGGAATTTTATAAGCTTTTAAGATTATATTTTTTTAGAAGTGAATCAAAGAAGCCTGAAGTTTTTTTAATTTCTATCCAATGATTAATATAATTTAACCAAACCTGATCACTTTGATCAACCATCATAGCTAAAACTGCAGGATCTTTATTTCCATCTTGTACTATTGCTAATTGAGGATATTTAATAACTAACTTATTAGCTTCTGTAGAACTTGTAATATGTCCATCTGCTCTTCCTGCTAAAACTTCTTGAAAATCTCTAGCTGGAGCTTCAATAGACTTTAATTTAGATTTAGGAAAAAATTCTTTAGCTTTTGCCTCTTGGGATGTTCCTAGAGTTGTAGCTATAGTCACATTCTCACTGTTTAAAGAATCCCAGGTAGGAAATTTTTTAAGATTTTTTTTAAGAACTAAGGGAACAGTTCCATATTCATGATATGATGATGTAAAACCTGCAACTAAAGCTCTTTTAGCCGTCTTTGTTACACTCGTTGAAATATCGTATCTATTTGAAGTAATCCCAGAAACTATAGTTTTCCATTCAGTAGGAACAAAAGTTACTTTTACTCCCATATCTTTAGCAAACTCGTTCATTACATCTATATCAAATCCTTTGTACTTATTTGTAGCCGGATCTTTCATAGACATTGGATCCCAGTCGCCTGTGGTTCCAACTTTTAATTCACCAGATGATAAAATCAGATTAAGTCTCGTCTCTGAGTTAGCTGAGAATGGTAAAAACGATAGTAAAATTATAATAAGTATTTTTTTCATATCACTAATACGATAATAAAGATATGTAGATCATATAATTAATAAATAAACCTAATAATTAGGTTATTTAAAAATAATACTTAAAAAATAATTTAAATAAAAAAATAATTGTCTAAGTCAATAAATTTAACAAAAGATTCAATTTGGTCACTACTTAAAAATGTGACTATCCCTGCTAGTGTTGGTTCATTATTTCAAACATTTTATAATTTAGTTGATACTTGGTTTGCAGGTAGAGTTTCTGCTGAAGCTATAGGTGCAATTGCTAAGTCATTTCCTATATATTTTGTAATGATCGCTGTTGGATTTGGTATTGGTTCTGCAACAAATTCATGTATTGGTAATCTATTAGGTGAAAAAAAAATTAATAAAGCTTCACTGTTAATTGCTCAGTCTTTAATATTTGCAGTGATTACTTCTGTTGTTGTCACTTTTTTTGGATTAAATGCATCTGACTTTCTTTTAACGGTAATGGGTTCTGATGCTGCTGGTATAGCTTTAACTAGAGAATATTTAGATATAATTTTTTACGGTACTTTCATAGTTATGATTCAAATCTCTTTAAACGGAGCTTTGAACGCTCAAGGAGATACTAAGAGTTATAGAAATGTCTTAATATTTACTTTCTTTTTAAATATATTTTTAAATCCTCTATTTATTTGGGGATACGGAATTATTCCAGCTTACGGCATAGGCGGCCTTGCTATAGCAACTGTAATTGCTCAATCAGTAGGTACTTTTTATTTAGCTTATAAAATTAACTCATGTGAATTGAGAAAGTATTTATCGATTAAAAGTTTTATTCCTAAGTTAATCTTATTAAAAGAATTATTCGCTCAAGCAGTACCCATTATGATTAGCATGATATTTATTGCTGTAGGTATCTTTATTATTTTATATTTTATTGGTCAGTTTGGTGATCTTGCAACATCTGGTTATGGTGCAGCTCTAAGAGTAGAGCAAGTTTTATTATTACCGGTTATTGGATTAAACACTGCAGTGCTCTCTATTGGTGGACAAAATTTTGGTGCTAAAAATTATGAACGTATAAGAGAATTATATTTCAAAGCTTTATTATTCGGATCATCTTTCATGGCTGCAGCAGGAGTTGCGTTATTTTTTGGCGCAGATTTTTTTGTATCTCAATTCACAGATAACCAAGAAGCTATATTGCATGGAGCTATATATTTAAAGATAGCTGCATTAATTGGACCTGTGTATCCTGTGTTCTTTATCACTACAGCATTATTCCAGGCTGTTAAAAAACCTATCTATTCTCTTTATCTAAGCATTTTAAGGTTATCAGCTTTACCTTTTTTATCTCTTTGGTATGTGATTAATATTAGGGGAGGAGATTACTCCGATATATTTTATACCATCATGGCAACTAATTGGTTTATGGGAATTGCAGTAATTATATTTATTGGATATTTTTTGAATAATGTTTTTAAACAAAAGAAAAGTCATTTTAGTTATTAATATTTCCACATTATTATTTTCTCTTACTGATAATGAACTGAGATTGCAAGATACTAATAATAGATGAAACCATTAAAGAATTGGGATAATAAGACATGGTTATCTTCGGCAGCCTATATAAATTCATTTAATATTTTTTTACTCAAAAAGAAAAAGCTTAATAAAAATTCACAAATTTTAGATATCGGCTGTGGGCGGGGTAAAATTTTTGGTTCATTATCCAGAAAATTTAAACTGATTAATAAACCAATCGGTATCGATCCTGTTATTCATAAAGATATTGATAGATCGATAGACTTCAAAAGCCAGGATGTTTTTAAGTTTTTTAAAACAAATCAAAATAAATTTGATCTAATAATGATTAAACAAACGCTTCACTTTTTTGATAAAAATAATAGAACCAAATTAATAAAAACTTGTAAAAAAAATTTAAAAAAAAATGGAGTGTTAATTATATTTTCACTGGTTACTGAAAATAATGAAATCCCATGTTTTAAACTAATGAAGCAAAAGCTTAATAGGAGTCTAGAAAAAGATTTAAGAATGCTAGCAACTACTAGTAAATTATTAATAAATTATAAAACTGATATATTTAAATTTAAAGTCTCAATGACAAAAAATAAATATATTCAAATGTTAAAACAAAGATACATATCCTGCCTCGTAAATCTTAATAAAGAACAAATAAGCAAGGGTATTAATGAAATAAAAAGATTATCTAATAAAAAAATAACTTTTATAGATAAATTAATATCTATTAAATATATTCAGAAAAGTTAAATTTTTAGGGGCGTTCTGTTGCCCGGCCGCCCCAAGGCCGCGCTTTCCTAATTAATTAGGCAGCGAGAGCTAAGTTATTATTTTTAGCAATTATAATTAAGTCTCTATAACGAAGAAACGCTTCCAACGAGCAAAAATCATACCATTCAGAGCAAGTCAAACCTGTTTCACCCCCATTAATTTTTGGTGGAGATGGAGGGTACCGCCCCCTCGTCCTATACGCCTAGTACATATAACGTTTATTGCTATAGTTGTTAAAACAACAGAGTTAGTATACTTTATTTCAGGAATCTATTAAACAACTATGACAAAAAAAGACGAATCTCAGATAAAAAAAATTAGATCTAAAAGTTTTTCGACGATTAGAGCAACATCACCTGCACTTGAAAAAATATTATATAAGCCAATAAAGGTACTTGATCATGGTTTTATTAGAGTTATTGATTATATGGGTACGGATCAGTCGATCGTTCAAGCTGCTAGAGTTTCTTATGGAGAAGGAACAAAAAAACTTAGAGAAGATAGAGGATTAATTCGATATCTGTTAAGTCATTGGCATACAACACCTTTTGAAATGTGTGAAATTAAGTTTCACGTTAAACTTCCAATTTTTGTAGCAAGGCAATGGATCAGACATAGAACGGCAAATGTAAATGAATACTCAGCTAGATATTCTGTATTAGATAGAGAATTTTATGTACCAGAAATTAATCAGTTAGGTTCTCAATCAACAACAAATAAACAAGGTCGCTCAGAATCTTTAAATAAAAATTTTGCAAAACAAGCTCAGAAACTTATTAAAGATAATTCTAATCAATTATATGATGACTACCAAAATCTTCTCAATGGTAACTTACTTAATAAAGATGAATATGAGGATGGGGAAGGTCTAGCTCGTGAACTAGCAAGAACTACCTTACCACTTAATTATTATACTCAATGGTATTGGAAAGTAGACCTTCATAACTTAATGCATTTTCTAAAACTTAGAGCTGATAGTCATGCTCAATATGAAATTCAAATTTATGCTGAAAAAATGATTGATGTTTTAAAAAAGTGGGTGCCTTTAACCTATGAAGCTTTTGAAGATTATAGAAATAATTCTTATCAGCTGTCTAAAGAGGCTGTTAAAATTTTAAAAGATATTTTAGCAGGTAAAAAAATTCAAACTAAAAATTATAAACTCTCTCCAAGAGAATTAAGAGAGCTTGAGACTCGTTTTTCTATTAAGATTCTTTAATTTAAATTCGAGGACTTACTTAAAACTTTACTAACTATATTCTCAAATTGTTTTGTATAGTCATCTTTGTAATCAAAGCAGTAAGGTTTTCCACTGTCACAACTTTGAGGTACACCTTCTTTAAAAGGAAGCACTTCTAAAAGTTCTATATCCTCTTTAATTAATGTGTCTTTTGTTTTTGATTTTCCAAAAATATAATTTTTTTCACCATTAGTTTCTAAGTAGCCCATATTTTCTACTACACCTAAAATTGGAACACCCGTTTTAATAAACATGTTAATTCCTCTCACAACATCTTTTAAAGAGAGTAGCTGTGGGGTTGTTACAATCACTGCACCGTTTAACTTTAGTTTTTGAGACATAGATATCTGCACATCTCCTGTACCTGGAGGGAAATCAACGATCATATAATCAATATCTCCCCAATTAGTCTTATTAATTAAACCATCAAGACCTTTAGTGAGCATTGGACCTCTCCAAATAACAGCCTGCTCTTCATCAACCAAGAATCCTATCGACATGGCTTTGATTCCGAATACTTCGAAAGGTTCAAACTTGCCATCAACCACTTTAGGCTCTTTATCTTGAAGACCTAAGAGTGTTGGGACACTAGGTCCATAAATATCTGCATCAAGCAATCCAACTTTATACCCTTGATTTGCAAGGGTTATAGCAATATTGCAAGCAATTGTAGACTTACCTACACCACCTTTACAGCTAGAAATTCCAAAACAAGTCTTGATATTCATGAGTTAGTCATTATTTATAATGTATCATGAACAAAAGCCTATCAAAAATTTTCTCTTTAGATGGACCTTGGGGTCAAACTCCAGGTGGTGGATCTAATAAACCAGGTGGACCTATCAATCCAGAATCAATTGATGATTTACTAAAAGATTTAAAAAATAAATATAATTTTAAAATGCCTTTTAAAGGTGGAGCTAAAGGATTCTCATTTCTTATTCTTATAGCTATTATACTTTGGTTACTGACTGGTTTTTATCGTGTTGAACCTGATGAGCAGGGAGTAGAGCTTTTATTTGGAAAGTGGAATGAAAGAACAACCGCTCCAGGTCTTCATTATTTTTTCCCAACACCTATTGGCAAAACCCTAACACCAAAAGTGGAAGCAATTAGAAAAATTAATGTAGGTTTTAGAAGTAATGGAGATCTTACAAGAGATGTCTTAGAAGAAAGCTTAATGCTTACTTCCGATCAAAATATATCAGATTTAGATTATACAGTTTTATTTAGAGTAAAAGATGCTGGTCAATTCCTATTTAATTTGAGAGATCCAGAAGAAACAGTCAAAGTCATTTCTGAAAGTGTTCTCAGAGAAGTTGTTGGTAAAACAAGACTTGAGGATTTATTAACTGTGTCTCGTCAATCAGTTGAAAGAGAATCTAGAACTCTCTTACAAGATTTACTCGATGAATATGAGGCAGGTATTTTAATTCAATCTATTCAACTTCAGGATGTTAATCCTCCTAAAGAAGTAATTGATGCATTTGATGATGTTCAAAAGGCAAGACAAGATAAAGAGAAGACCGTTAACCAAGCAGAAGCTTATAGTAATACAATTGTTCCTGAAGCAAGAGGTAAGGCTGAAAAAATTCTTCAAGAAGCAGAAGGTTATAAAAATAAATTAATCAAACAGGCTGAAGGTGAGGCAAGTAGATTTCTCCAAGTGCTAGAGACTTACCAGTCAGCCAAATCTACAACTAAAAAAAGAATTTATCTTGAAACTATGAGGGACGTTCTTAAAAATTCAAATAAAGTCATGATTGATAAAGATTCAGGCAATGGTGTTGTTCCTTACCTACCTTTAAATGAATTAACAAAAAATAAAAATAGTGAGTCTCAAAATGAAAACTAGAAATATAATTATTTTAACAATATTAGCTTTTACTATAATGCTAACTACTGGTTTCTTTTTTGTTGTTGATCAAACTAAACAGGTGATAGTTCTTCAATTTGGTGAACCGAAAGCCGTTTATCAGACACCAGGATTAAAATTCAAATTACCTTTTATTCAAAATGTTGTTTATTATGATAGTAGGGTTTTAAATTTAGATCCAGCTCAAGAGGAAGTTATTTTACGAGATCAAAAAAGAGTAGTGGTTGATACGATTGTCAGATATGTAATTAAGGACCCATTAAAGTTTTTCCAAACTACTAGAACTGAATTGGCTCTTATCGATCGTCTTGGTAGAATAATTAACTCTTCTGTGAGGGGTGTTATTTCTCAATATTATTTAAATGACCTATTGTCCGAAACTAGAAATAAAATTATGGCTGAAATTTTAATAAATGTAAAAGAAGATGAGAAAAATTTTGGTATTGAAATTGTTGACCTAAGACTTAAAAGAACTGAATTAACTAATGAAGTTCAAAGTAATGTTTTTGATAGAATGAAAACAGAACGTGAAAGAGAAGCTAATCTTCTTAGAGCTGAAGGTCAGGAAATATCTCAAAAAATTAAAGCAACAGCAGATAGACAAAAAATTGAAATTGTAGCAGAAGCAGATAAACAATCTAATATTCTTAGGGGAACTGGAGAAGCAGCTAGAAATAAAATTCTAAATGATGCTTTTGCGAAAGACCCTGATTTTTTTGAATTTATTAGATCAATGGAAGCTTACACTGATACGTTTAAAGATGGTTCAACCACTATGGTTATTTCTCCAGATAGTGACTTTTTCGAATTTTTTGAAAATTCTAACGGCTTCAACGAATAGAAACGCTACCACTTGAATTTTTTTAAGTTTATATTAAATTACTTTTAAAGGATTATTGATACGGTTAGGTTAAAAATGTTAAAAAAATTCTCTTTCTTTCTTTCCTTCTTTTTTATCTCTATTCAGAGTAGCTTTGCAGAATTTGAAACAGGTTATGCTGATTTAGTTGAAAAGCTTTTACCTTCAGTTGTAAGTATTGTCACAACACAGGTTGTGGAAAGACAATCAAATAATGTTCCTCAATTTCCAGAAGGTCATCCTTTTAATGAAATGTTTAATGATTATTTTGGCAATCAAATGCCTCAAAGAGAAAACATGACAGCTCTGGGATCAGGTTTCGTTATTAGTAGCGAAGGCTACATCGTCACTAATCACCATGTCATTGATAAAGCTGATCAAATTCAGGTTGTATTTAGCGATGCAGAAAATGAAATTGAAGCCATTTTAGTTGGAAGTGATCCTAAAACAGATATAGCTATTTTGAAAATTGATCCAAAGAGTTTAAATTCTGAAGCGTTGGTATGGGGAGATTCCAATATATCTAGAGTTGGAGATATTGTTTTAGCTATTGGTAATCCACTTGGTTTAGGCGGAACTGTTACTGCTGGAATAATTTCTTCTATTAACAGAGATATTGGTGGAGGTCCGTATGTTGATTTTATTCAAACAGATGCCCCTATAAACAGAGGAAACTCTGGAGGTCCATTGTTTAACTTAAGCGGTGAAGTTATAGGTATAAACTCAATGATTATTTCACAAACTGGAGGAAGTGTAGGTTTAGGTTTTTCTATACCCGCATCTACTGCAAAACTGATTGTTAATGATCTAATTTCTTTTGGCCAAGCTAAGAGAGGCTGGCTTGGGGTTCAAATTCAAGATTTGTCTATTGAATTTTCAGAAAGTTTAAGTTTTGAGGGAACTGATGGTGCTTTTGTTGCTTCAGTTGATCCTCTTAGTCCAGCCGGTAAAGCTGGAATATTAGCTGGCGATATTATAGTTGAGTTTGATTCAAAAAATATCAAATCATTTAAAGATCTACCTAAAGTGGTTGCGGAAACGGCAATTGGAAAAGAAGTGAAAGTTAAAGTGTGGAGAAATAAAAAGTATGAAGAAATTTTAGTTCTTATTGATGAGTTAAATGAGAGTACTGTTGCTCAAGTGGATGGTTTTGAAATTACCGAATTAGACATAACAGTAGCTGAGCTAAGTGAAAAAAATATTGAGGATTTAGCGCTAACTAATATTAAAGCGGGAATAATTGTAAAATCTATTGGTCTTAAAAATACTAATTTACTTAAAGATGATGTGATTATCCAAGTTAGTAGCGAAAAGGTATTAAATATAAAAGACTTTAAAGAAATTATAAAAGAAAATCTGCGTCTAAAAAGAGACAAAATCTTATTAAGAGTTGTTAGAAGTGGTAATGAATTTTGGCTTATCAACCCTTTTGTAATTGAATAAAACTATATTTGTTGTTGGTCCTACTTGTTCTGGAAAGAATGATTTTGCCTATCAATTATCTAAAAATTTTAAAATAGAAATTATTAATTGTGACAGCATCCAAGTTTATAGAGATCTTAAAATTCTTTCCAATCGTCCTAATAAAATAGAGGAAAAAATTGTTCCTCATCACCTATATGGATATATTCAAAATAAAGTTTTTTCTGTTCAGAAGTGGTTAGATGATGTTCAGATAATTTTACCTCAAATTAGAGCAAGAGGAAATATACCTGTATTTGTTGGTGGAACAGGACTTTATGTTCAATCTCTTATAGAGGGTATTTCAGAAATTCCAGTCACTCAAAAAAAATTTAAAGATGAGGCGGAACAAATGCTATTATCTGAAGGTGCTGATTACTGCATTGATTTTTTAAATAAATTTTATAAAGAAGGAATATTTCCCAAAGACCGTCAACGATTAGTAAATAGAGTTGCTTTTTGTTTAGAGTTTAACGTTGTGATGGAAAGTTTTTATGGAAATAGAAAATCCATTACTCCTAACTCTTTAGTGATCCAAGTTTTTAAACCAAAAAAAGAATTATATGATTTTGCAGAAAAAAGATTTGATCTAATGATAGATAATGGCGCAGTTGAAGAGGCAAGAGACATAGCACAATATAAAGATATATCTAAAACCTTATTAAAAGCTCACGGTTTACCGGAATTAATTCAATATACTAAAAGTAGATTATCCTTAGAAGACGCTATTTTTGACGGAAAACATAATACTAAACGTTATATCAAGAGGCAATTTACATGGTGGAATAATCAAACATTCTCACCTTTAAATATTAGAACTTATTACAAAAAAAGCTTCCCCATCGAAGTAATTGAAAATATAAGTATATACTTAAAAAAATGAATAATAGTAAAGAATTAAACGGCGCTCAAATAGTATTGGAAGCTCTTAAAGAGCAAGAAGTAGATACGATTTTTGGATATCCGGGTGGAGCAGTATTACCCATTTATGATGCTATATTTGGACAAAATTTCCTTAAACATGTTTTGGTTAGAGCTGAAGCTGGGGCCGTTCATGCTGCAGAAGGATACGCTAGGTCAAGTGGTCAGGTGGGTGTTTTATTAGTTACTTCAGGTCCTGGAGCAACAAATGTTGTAACTGGGCTTACGGATGCTTTGATGGACAGTATTCCAATTGTTTGTATCACCGGTCAAGTACCAACTCACTTAATTGGCACTGATGCTTTTCAAGAGTGTGACACAACTGGCATTACAAGACCATGTACAAAATATAATTATCTTGTAAAAGATGTATCTAAGCTATCGGAAGTTATTCATGAAGCTTTTGAAATTGCTAGATCAGGTAGACCGGGACCTGTACTTATTGATATTCCTAAAAATGTTCAACTTGCAAAAAGTGTTTATAAGCCTAGAAAAGAAATTTCTTTTAGACCTCATAGAATTAAATCAGGATCTACAGATATATCTAAAGAATTTATTGAAAATTTAATTTCTCATGTAAAAAAATCAACTAAACCTGTTTTATATGTTGGTGGTGGATGTTTGAACTCTGGACCTAAAGCTAGTGAAGAGCTTAGAAAGTTTGCGGAACTAACTAACATCCCAGTCACAACAACTCTTCATGGTCTTGGCTGCTATCCGGGTAATGGAAAATTATCAATTGGAATGCTAGGAATGCATGGAACTTATGAGGCGAATTTAACTATGCATGATTGTGATTTAATGATCAATGTAGGAGCAAGATTTGATGATCGAATTACTGGGCGACTAGATGCTTTTTCTCCAGATTCAATAAAATTTCATTTTGATATTGATAAAAGCTCTATTAATAAAAATGTTAATGTGAATTTTTCAACTAATACAGATATTGCTCACGCTTTATCTGCAATAAATAATTATATATCATCAAACAATATTGAATTTAATCATAATCAAATTTCAAATTGGTGGAATCAGATAAAAGAATGGAAAAGTAATGACTGTTTAAAATATGAACAAGGTGAAGAAACAATTAAGCCACAACATGCAATATCTAGACTAAACGAATTAACAAAAAATAAAGATACTATTATTACTACTGAGGTTGGTCAGCATCAAATGTGGGCGGCTCAGTATTTTCAATTTAATAAACCTAATTCTTGGATTACTTCTGGAGGTTTGGGGACAATGGGATTTGGTATGCCTGCAGCCATTGGTGCTCAAATGGCAAATCCTGAAGCATTAGTAATTGATATAGCGGGAGAAGCTTCCTTCCTTATGAATATTCAAGAGATAGCAACAGCGGTTCAATATAAATTGCCAATTAAAATATTTATCCTGAATAACGAATATATGGGAATGGTTAGACAGTGGCAGGAGCTCATGCACGGTAGTAGGTACTCAGAGAGCTATGTGGATGCTCTTCCCGATTTTGTTAAGCTGGCTGAGAGTTTTCATGCAGTAGGTTTAAGAGCAAAAAATGTTAGTGAGTTGGACGAAACAATTAATGAGATGTTAAATATTGATAGACCTGTAATTGCAGATATATGGGTAGATAAAAAAGAAAATGTTTTCCCTATGATACCTAGTGGTGCAGCTCATAATGAAATGTTATTATCTCAATACGATGAAGAAAAACCTGAAAATCAAGAAAAAGGTAAAGTATTAGTATAATGTCTGATGCTTCCGTTTATCCTGAACCGAATAATACTTTTAAACAATCAAAGAGAAATGTTTTATCTATTATAGTTGATAATGAGCCAGGTATTTTAGCTAGAATAGTTGGTTTATTTTCTGGCCGCGGGTATAATATAGAAGCATTGAATGTTACCGTTGTGGATATAAAAGAAAATTTATCTAGAATTACTCTTGAAACAATTGGGGAGCAAAAAGTAATAGGGCAAATTATAGCTCATTTAGAAAAGTTAGTTCCGGTTCATAGCGCAATTAATCTTGCTGATTTAAATGAATCTTATGAGGCAGAAATATCCTTAATAAAGATCATTTATGAAAACGAAGATCAAAATCTAAAAACTCTTGCTTTGGCTGATATTTATAGAACAAGAACCGTAACTAAAAAGGACGGTATTGTGATATATGAGATTTCAGGCACAAGTGAGAGGGTTAACAAATTTTTAGATGACTTAAATGGCATCAATGGTATAAAAGTCGAAATAGTTAGAAGTGGCCCTATTGGCCTTGGAGTTTAATAAATATAATAAGAGGAGAATATTATGAAAGTCTATTATGAACAAGATGCTGATTTTAATTTAATTAAAGATAAAAAAATTGTAATTCTAGGATTTGGAAGTCAAGGTCATGCCCATGCTCTAAACTTAAAAGAATCCGGTGCAACTAATGTTGTAGTTGCTCTTCGTGAAGGTTCAAGCTCTATTAAAAAAGCTACAGATGTTGGGTTAAAGTCTGAAACACCTGAAGTGGCTGTTAAAGATGCAGATATTGTAATGTTCTTAGCTCCTGATGAAAATCAACAGGAAATTTATGAAACAATGATCGAGCCTAATATTAAAAAAGGTTCAGCATTAGCTTTCGCACATGGTTTAAATATCCATTTCAAACTTATTAACCCTAGAGAAGATCTCGATGTTTTTATGATTGCTCCCAAAGGACCAGGTCATACGGTTAGAGGTGAATATTTAAAAGGTGGAGGCGTTCCATGTTTAATCGCTATTGATAAAGATATTAGTGGAAATGCCAAAGAACTAGGTCTAGCTTATGCGTCTGCGATTGGTGGAGGCAAGTCAGGAATAATTGAAACTACCTTTAAAGAAGAATGTGAAACTGATCTTTTCGGAGAACAAACAGTTTTATGTGGTGGTCTTATGTCATTAATTACAAACGGATTTGAAACTTTAGTAGAGGCAGGCTATGCTCCAGAAATGGCATACTTTGAATGCTTACATGAAGTAAAGCTTATTGTTGATTTAATGTATGAAGGCGGAATGGCTAATATGAGATATTCAATATCTAATACTGCTGAATTCGGTGATTACACGAGAGGACCAAGAGTAGTTAATCAACAGTCTAAAGAAACCATGAAGCAAATCTTAAAAGAAATTCAAGATGGAACTTTTGTTAAAGAATGGATGGATGAGCATAAGTCGGGTCAAATCAAGTTCAAACAAATGAGAGCAGATGGAGCTAAACATCAGATTGAAGAAGTTGGTGCAAAGTTGAGATCGATGATGCCATGGATTGCATCTAATAAACTTGTTAAGGATATTTAATATTTGTCAGAAAAAGTATTAATTTTTGATACAACTTTAAGAGACGGAGAGCAATCTCCCGGAGCTTCTATGAATTTAGAAGAAAAGGTATCTATAGCTAAATGCCTAGAAGAACTTAAAGTTGATATAATTGAAGCCGGATTTCCAATTGCCTCTAAAGGCGACTTTGAATCAGTTCAAGCCATTGCGTCCGAAATAAAAGATTGTCAAATTGCAGGATTAGCTAGAGCTAAGCACGAAGATATTGAAACTGCATGGAATGCAATTAAAAAAGCAAATAATCCAAGAATTCATACTTTTATTGCTACAAGTCCTATACATATGCAATTTAAGCTTAAAATGTCGGAAGATCAGGTCCTTGATAGAATTAAGGATACTGTTTCTTTTGCTAGAAATCTTTGCTCAAATATCGAATGGAGTTGCGAAGATGCAGGTAGATCATCTGTAGATTTTCTTTTCAGATGCATTGAATTAGCTATTAATTCTGGTGCTACTACAATTAATATTCCAGATACTGTTGGATATAATTTACCTATGGAATTTGGTGAAATAATTTCTAAGATTAAGAACAATGTGCCTAACATAGATAAAGCAATAATATCTGTGCACTGTCATAATGATCTCGGTTTAGCAGTCGCCAATTCTTTAAGTGCAATTCAAAATGGTGCAAGGCAAATAGAATGTACGATCAATGGTCTTGGTGAAAGAGCTGGAAATACAGCTCTAGAAGAAGTTGTTATGGCTATGAAGGTGAGACCGGATCTACTAGATTTTAATACTGGGATTAATACGGAATCCATTTCAAAAACATCTAAACTCGTATCTTCAATTACAGGGTTTGCAATTCAACCCAATAAAGCAATTGTTGGAGCTAATGCTTTTGCTCATGAGGCAGGTATACATCAAGACGGCATATTAAAAAATGTCCAAACTTATGAAATAATGTCCCCAGAAACAATAGGTTTGAAAAAATCTAGCCTAGTTCTTGGTAAACATTCAGGAAAAAACGCCTTTAAAGAAAAGTTAAAAATACTTGGTTATGAAATTGGAGATAATTTTATAAATGAAATTTTTGAAAGATTTAAAAATCTAGCTGACAAAAAAAAAGATATTTATGATGAGGATTTAATAGCATTAGTGGATGATAGGCATATTAATCAATCAGCTACTCTTAAATTAGTTAATCTTTCGATTATGTCAGGAACAAATTCTAAACACGTAGCTTCTCTAGAATTAATTTATAAAGAAGAAGTCAAAGAAGTAAGTGGCTCTGGAAATGGTCCTGTTGATGCTGTTTTTTCATGTATTGCTAATGTGATTGGGTTTAGTCCTAAACTGAAGCAATATTCAATAAATGCTATTACTCCAGATTCAGATGCTCAAGGAGAAGTTTCTATTAAATTAGAGTATCAAGGAAAAGAATTTGTTGGGAGGGCTTCAGATATAGATATAATTGTAGCTTCTGCAAAATCTTATATCAATGCTTGCAATAAAATACTAAATTTAGACATTAATAACAGCATACAAGAAGGAATTTCTGAGATAAGCATATCTCAAATTAAAGGAATATGAGTATATTTAAAAATTTTAATCTAACTGGTTTTTTTAGCGAAGACATGGGTCTTGATTTAGGTACTGCCAACACATTAGTTTATGTTAAAGGTAAGGGTATAATTTTAGATGAACCTTCTGTTGTAGCAATAGTAACAGACCAAAATAATAAAAAAACAGTACTAGCTGTAGGAAAAGAAGCAAAAGCTATGCTCGGTAGAACTCCAGGTTCTATTCAGGCTATAAGACCGATGAAAGATGGAGTTATAGCTGACTTCGATATTGCTGAGGCGATGATCAAACACTTTATAAAAAAAGTTCATAAAAAAAGTATTTTTGCAAATCCTAATATTGTGATTTGCGTACCTTCTGGAGCTACTAATGTCGAAAGAAGAGCTATTAAAGAGTCAGCTGATGCTGCTGGAGCCAAAAAAGTTTATTTGATTGAAGAGCCAGTTGCAGCTGCAATAGGAGCAGGTTTACCAATTTCAGAACCTTCCGGGTGTATGGTTGTTGATATTGGTGGAGGAACAACAGAAATAGCAATTTTATCATTGGGCGGAGTTGTTCATGCAAGCAGTTTAAAAGTTGGCGGAGACACAATGGATGATTCAATTGTTAATTTTATGAGATCTGTTCATAAATTAGCTATTGGCGAAAGCACTGCAGAAAAAATTAAAAAAGAAGTAGGCTGTGCAGGCATACCTGACAATGGAGATGGTAAAACTATAAATGTTAAAGGCAGGGATCTTATAAATGGATTACCTAGAGAGGTTGTTATTTCTGAAAGGCAAGTTGCTGAAGCTCTTTCAGATTCATTGTCTTTAATTATAGATGCTATTAAAAGAGCATTAGAATTAGTTCCGCCAGAGCTAGCAGCTGATATTGTTGATACTGGAATTATGTTAACGGGCGGTGGAGCACTATTAAATCGTCTAGATGAAGCTATTAGAGTAACTACAGGACTTCCAGTGTCTGTAGCAGATGACCCATTAACTTGTGTTGCAAGAGGTACAGGAATGGCCTTAGAAGAAGGACATGATTTTAAGAATGTTTTTCTAAGTGACTAATAACAAAAAAATAATTTTTCTTTTTTTTATTATTATAATTACATTCGTCTTAGTATATTTTTTTCCTTCAATTGGATCTAAGGTTAGAATAAATTTTTATTCTTCTAAAGATCTTATTTATAAGCCTTTTAGAGCCTTATCTGAAGAGGTGACTAATTACCTCAAAGCTTTAAATACAAATAATCAAAATATTGAAATGATTAGTGATCTTAAAAATGAAAATACTAATTTAAAAGAAATTAATAATATGTTGATAAATTCATTAAGTAAGTTCAACGAACTAAATTATATACTGTTTGATGAATTAGGAGATTTTCCTAAATCGGTAGGTGTTAATATTATTGGAAATAAAAATCATTTAATTCAAGACGTCTTTATTATAGATAAAGGATTTGCTTCGGGAATTTCCATAGGTGACTATCTATTAAGCAGTAATAATATTATCGGTAGAGTCAAAGAGGTTAACTTTAATTATTCAGAAGTAGTAGGGGTTTTAAATCTTGATTACGGTGATGAGATTATCATTGATAATAAATCATATATAGTTAGTGGAACTAATGATAAATATTTAAGATTTGTAAGGCGGAAAGATAGTACCGAAGTTTTTAATCTTAAATCCGGAGATATAGCTAAGATTAAAATTAATAACCACTATCTAAATTTAGGAAGTGTTAAAATTTTAAATGATGATTATGTTATTATTCCAAAATTAACCACCAGTTATTCAACTGCAAGAGTTGTAATTAGTGATTAATTTTATTTATATATTTTTATTAACTATTTTTTATGATCAAATTAACTTAATTTTTGATTACTTAATTATATTTTTACTTATTAACTTTATAGTTATTAGTAGTATTTCTTATAAAGAATCAAGTACAAGGGATTTAATTCTAATTATACTAACTTCACTAGTTTTAGATTTCATAGCATTCAATTATATTTTTTCTTTTTATTTATCAATATTCATACCAATTCTATTTTTAAATTATGTTATAGATAGGTATTCATTGACTAAAACCATTATTAGTTTTATTGGTTTTATTTTTTCTATATTAATCTTAATTATATTGAATATGGATTTTTATTTACAATTACATGTTTTGGAAATTATAATTTTAACCATTTTAATTCTATCTAGTAATCTGCTCTTATTGAGGATGAATGAATTCAAAATTCGATAGTAATAAAATTATAAAAAGAAGATCTTTTCTTGCTATTTTAATAACTTTTATTTTTTTTCTTTTCTTATCTCTTCGTCTTTTTTTTCTTCAAGTTATAAACGGAAATAAGTATAAAAAAAAATCTAAGGAAAATAGAATTTCTACTAAAATTACCCCACCTTCAAGAGGTGATATTTTTGATAGAAATGGAATACTTGTGGCTGGCACTATATCTTCATATAGTTTCGTAATATATAAATATTTAAATAAAGATTACAAATCTGAATTACAAAAATTTAGTAATACAATTACTCCATTGGAATTAGAACTATTTGAAGATAATTTAATTAAATCTAATTCATATAGTCATTTTTTCTTATTAAAAAATATTTCATGGGAGCAAATTGTAAGTTTTGAAAAGAAAAAATACTTATTCTCATCTATAAAAATTTTAGAAACTAAAAAAAGATATTATCCTAATAAAAATTTATCTCAAATTATAGGATATATGGCGGAATCCAAAGATTCTATTAGAAAGTTTCCTGAAGGCGCTTTCCACATTGAAAAATCTTATGACTTACATCTAAATGGTTCGTCTGGTAAAACTTTTAATGAAGTCAATGCTTACGGAAAGATTGTCAGACAAGTATCTCTGGAGCCACCATTAAAAGGCTCTGATTTGCATTTAACTATTAACTCAGAATTACAAAATTTTTGTCAAAATATAATCCCTAAGGATAAAAAAGGCTCTATTGTTGTTCTTAAAGTTGATGATGGATCTATATTATCTCTTAACTCTAATCCAACTTTTAATGCGCAAGATTTTGAAGATCGAAATTCTATTGAAATTAATAATTTTTTAAATAATTCAGAAAAGCCAATGTTTAATAGAGCCTTTTCTGGTTTTTATCCTCCTGGGTCTGTTTTTAAACCCTTGCCAGCACTCTTAGGCTTAGAAAAAGGAATTATTGATTCAAATAGTGAAATTTTTTGTAATGGTCATTCTAGTATAGGTAGTCGTAATTATTATTGTTGGAAAAAGGGAGGTCATGGAAAAGTGAATTTAAAAAAAGCAATTAAAGAATCTTGTGATGTATTTTTTTATGAACTTGCTAAAAAAATTAATATTGATGATTTGTCTCTTCTTGCTACTGAAATGGGTTATAATCAAAAATATTCAATTGGTCTTTCTAATGCCAATAAAGGATTAGTACCTAATAGAAAATGGAAAAGAGATAAATATGATCAAAGTTGGTATCCTGGTGAAACATTAATTACTTGTATTGGGCAAGGTGCTAATCAGGCTTCTCCTTTACAGTTAGCTGTGCATTACAGTTCTATTATTAATGGAGGCATCTATCCCAAACCTAAAATTTTTAAAAATTCTCCAACACTGATGCTAGGAAGAAAAATTAATAAAGATTATCAAAATATTATTTTAAATGCTTTAAATTCCGTTGTTAATGAACCTAGAGGAACAGCAAATAAATTAGCAAGAGAAAATCCTTCCTATATTAAAATTGGAGGAAAAACTGGAACTTCTCAAGTCATTAGAATTCAAGAAAGTGATCGTGAGAATGATCAGTATAAAGAAATGCAAAAAAATCAATTAGAAAAATTCAAAGATCATTCAGTTTTTGTTGGTTATGGTCCTATTGAAAATCCTAAATATATAGCGAGTATAATTATTGAACATGGTGGAAGTGGTTCTAGTTTAGCAGCTCCATTAGCTCATGAAGTTTTAAATTTTGTTAATAGGCTTAATGTTTAAAGATTTTAAAAGTTTATACGAAATAAATTGGTTATATTTTTTATTAATCATTATTTTATTTTGGATTGGAATGATGAATTTATTTTCTGCAGCGGGAGGATCTTTAGATCCTTGGGCAAAAAATCAACTTATTCGATTTGTTGTATTTATGCCAATATTTCTCATCATTATTATGATTAAACCGAGGGCAATATTCAATTTCTCTGAATTATTTTTATTTTTAATTGTTATTGGATTAATTTTTACTCTTTTTTTTGGATATACTGGTATGGGGGCAAGAAGATGGTTAAGATTAGGTTTTATTAATTTACAAATATCAGAGTTCGCAAAGATTTTTTTAGTATTATATTTAGCAAAATATTTTCATAATTTAGATTCTAAAGGTCATTTAGAAATCTCTAGATCAATTTTTCCTATGATAATTACCTTACTAATATTTATACTTATTGCCATACAGCCGGATTTAGGAACTGCCTTAATATTATTGCTTTTAGGTTGCTGCGTAATATTTTTTATTGGAATAAGATTAATATATCCAATTATAATTTTTTTTATGATGGTGGGAATAAGCCCTTTTCTTTGGACTTTTTTAAAACCTTACCAACAAAGTAGAATTAAAATATTTCTTAATCCAGACTTAGATCCCCTAGGTAAAGGTTATCATATTATACAATCAAAAATAGCAATCGGGTCAGGTGGTATTAGGGGTAATGGGTTTCTAGGCGGCTCTCAATCAAGCTTGGATTTTATTCCAGAAAAAGAAACGGACTTTGTTTTTTCAATTTTTTCAGAACAATTTGGTTTTATTGGAGCTCTTATTCTATTATTGATATTTTTAATATTAATTTTAACTCCAATTATAAGTTCATTAAAAATTCAAAATACTTTTATTAAAATAGCTTTACTAGGATTTTCTGTGAAATTATTAGCTGAGGTTTTTATTAATATAGGAATGACATTAGGAATCTTACCTGTTGTTGGTGTTGCTCTACCATTTATGTCTTATGGGGGAAGTTCTTTGTTGAGTAATATGATTATATGTGCATTAATTATTAACTTTATGTCCGCAGATAAAAAGGTTAAATATTTTAGATGAAATTTTTAGTTAAAAGACCTTGGGGTAATTACATAGTATTAAGTAAAAGTAAGGATTTTTTATTAAAAAAAATTACCATAAAACCACTGGGCATCCTTTCTTATCAATCACATGAGTATAGGTCTGAGCATTGGGTCATTATTGAAGGAAAAGCTACTGTAATTATTAATAACAATACTCACTATTTAGAAAAAAATGAGAATATATTTATACCTAAAAGAGCTAAGCATAGAGTATTGAATGAAAACAAGAAAAATAAGTTAGTATTAATAGAAGTTCAAACGGGAACTAAATTTTTAGAATCAGACATTAAAAGATATTCTGATATTTATGGGAGAGCAAAATGAAAGTATTTGTAGAAATTTCAGTTGGAGAGTTATTTGATAAAATAACTATTTTGAAAATTAAAACTGAAAAAATAAAAGATGAAAAAAAACTTAATAACATAAAAATAGAATTAGAAATTTTACAGAACGAGGCATCTAAGCTTCCTCAAACAGACGATGATTTAATTCAAAATATTGAAAATCTGAAGAAAATCAATAATCAACTTTGGGATATAGAAAACATAAAAAGAGAACTGGAGTCAGCTAAAGATTTTGGTGATAATTTTATTAATATCTCCAGAGATGTTCATTTTAAAAATGATGAAAGGGCTAAGATTAAGAAAAAAATTAATGACTTAACTAACTCTAATGTTACTGAAGAAAAAGAATATTCTAACTACTAACATCTGATATGCTTTGAACTTTAGACTTAAGTTTTGCCCTGCCGTTTAGAAACACTAGCTCTAGTAGTACTAATGCCCCAACTAAATTGGCATTAGTTTTTTTAATTAACTTGAACGCTGCATTAATGGTACCGCCAGTAGCAAGTATGTCGTCTATAACAACAACCTTATCTTTACTATTTATAAAATCTTTTTGAATTTCTAGTGTATTGCTTCCATATTCTAAATTATACGAACTCTTAAATGTTTTTCCGGGTAATTTGCCCTGTTTTCTTATAATAATTAATTTTAATTTTAATTTGTATGCAATGACCGATGCAAATATAAATCCTCTAGAATCTATGCCAGCTATAGCAGTAGCATTCATTTTTTTTACTTTTAATGTCATTTCGTCAATAACTTTTGAAAAAATATCATGATTAGCTAAAAGACTGGCAATATCGTAAAAATCAATTCCCTTTTTTGGAAAGTCTTTTATGATCCTTATACTATTTATAATTTTATCATTCATGAAAAAAAATATTACATTAATTTTTAATAAAAAACTTAAAAAAAAAATTACCTGCTTAACTTCTTATAGTTTTAATTTTACTAAAGTTATCGATGGATTAGTGGACGTAATACTTGTCGGAGATTCTATGGGTATGGTTTTGTACGGTATGGACAATACTAGAAATGTGACTGATGAAATTATGATAAGGCATGCTCAAGCAGTTAAAAAAGCAGCAACTAAATCTTTAGTTTTCTTTGATCTCCCTTATGTAAAAAAATTTAATGAAAAGGAAATGATAAAAAGAGTAGTCAAGATTATGAAATTAACTAATTGTGATGGTGTTAAAATTGAGGGAAATAAAGAAATTGTTAATGTAATTAAATCACTTAAAAAAAAAGGAATTCCTGTAATGGCTCATTTAGGTCTTCAACCTCAGCAATTTAGTTCGAGCGCTAAATTTAAAATATTCGGTAGAGGTAAGAATGATCTAATTAATATATTAGACGATGCTTTTCTTTTAGAGAAAGCTGGAGCTGTAAGTATCCTTTTAGAGGGAGTTATAAGTAATATTGCTAAAAAAGTTACTCAAAGTATTAATGTGCCTACTATTGGAATTGGAGCTTCTAAATATTGTGACGGTCAAATATTAGTTTCTGAAGATATGCTTGGTTTCTTTTCAGAGTATTATCCTAAATTTGTAAAAAGATATGGCAACTTATCTAAATCTATTAAAAAATCTATCGAGAAGTATTCCTTAGAAGTACAAAATGGAAAATTTCCATCTAAAAAATTTGAATATAATTAATAATATCTATTTACAGAGCTTGTAATTAGTTTTTTTAAATTTTTTGATTCATTATTATTATAATTATTTAAGATTTTATCTGACCTATCTATATAAGCTGTTAAATGTTTTTTAACTTCGGTATCTATATTATATTTTTTTAATAAATATATTACTTCATCAAGTTGTTGAAATGTTCTTTTTTCTAATGAAAAAATATTTTTTAGAAACTTGTAAGTTTCTTTATCTGATTTTTCTATTAATAAAATAATTGGAAGTGAGATTTTTCCATCATAAAAATCCTGGCCAATAGCCTTGCCAGTATCATTAGATCCAAGGTAATCTAATAAATCATCAAGGATTTGAAAGATAATACCAAAATTCATACCCAATATGTGCAGTTCTTCAACTATCTCATTTGACTTATGTGTAAGTATTGCAGGAATTTTAAATGAAGCTGAAAAGAGTTCACCGGTTTTAGATCTAATGATGTTTAGATAAGTTTGAAATGATAAATCAATATTATTTTCATTAGTCAGTTGAAGAAACTCTCCTTCTGATATTTTAGCACTAGCGTCAGCTAATGACATCATCGCTAGTAAAGAATTAGACTTTGTCATCAATTTAAATGATTTTGAGAACATATAATCTCCTAGTAAAATGCTATGCTTATTTCCCCATAATACATTCACACTTTTTTTTCCTCTTCTTTCAAAGCCACTATCAATTACATCGTCATGAAGTAAAGTTGCTGAATGGATAAATTCTAATGCCGATGCCATATAAATATCTGATTTAATTTCATTATAGTTTTCATTAACCATTTTCGATGAGTATAGGCATAATAAAGGTCTTAGCTGCTTACCTCTTGCTGAAAAAAAATAACTTCCCATTTCAGGAATAATTTCTTGATGACTATTAAGATATTCATCAATAAAAATATTTGTTTCTTTTAATTTACTTGAAACCTCAGAGGTAATTATATTTACTATTTCTACAAAGACTTGTAATTGAGGTTTTTTTTTAATAACTTTTAAATTCATTTTGGAAGATACAAATTTATATACAAAAGACTATCTGTTAAAGAATAAAATTATTTATTATCAGTATAAAAAAGGCTTTAGGACTGGTATAGAACCTATAATACTAGCTTCTAAAGTAGATGCAGAAGCTAGTAAAATACTAGATATAGGATGTGGTTGCGGTTCTATTTCACTTATTTTAGCTTATCGTAATAAAAACTCATATGTTTACGGTTGGGATAAAAATAATGATTTCTTACTTCTGGCAAATAAGAATAAATTAGATAATAATTTTAATAATCTTATCTTTGAAAATTTAGATATTACTAATTTTAACAGTGTTTATGTAAATTTTTTCGATATTATTGTAACAAATCCTCCTTTTTTCTTAGAGGGCAAAGTTATACAATCTCAAAACAAATTACTTCAGGATGCAAGATACATTTCTTTATTACAATTAAATGAATGGATTAAAAATATGTTGAATTACTTAAAAAATGACGGTGATGCATTTTTAATAAATAGATATAATAATTTAGATATACTCATAGGTATTTTAAAGAATTATAATGTCAAAGTTGATATTGAACCCATTAAATCTTATGCTGACAGCGAACCAAAAAACCTTATTATAAAAATAAAAAAATCTGATAATTTTTCATCAACAGTAATTTCGGACTTAATTGTTCATGATAGAGCTAGTGATGACGGTTATAGTAGAAGTTTGAAAGAGTGGATGAAATAACATGTTTGGCAATACTAAGACGATAGTTTCAATAGATTTAAAAGGAGTTATAGCTAGTGGAGCTAGAGCTCAATTAAATAATGATGCATTAAGTTCGATTTTTCTCAAGTTAGAAAAGATTAAATGTGATGCAATATCAATTAATATCAACTCCCCAGGTGGATCTCCTGTCCAGTCATCATTAATAGGTAATAAAATAAGATCCATCGCATCTAAAAAAAAAGTTAAAGTCTATGCTTTTGTTGAGGATGTTGCTGCATCAGGCGGATACTGGTTGGCATGTTCGGCAGATAAAATTTACGCAGATGATAATTCTATATTAGGATCTATTGGAGTGATTTCAGGTGGTTTTGGTTTCACCGGACTCATAAAAAAATTAGGCATAGAGAGAAGAATTTTTACTGCAGGTCAAAATAAAAGTTTTTTAGATCCTTTTTCTCCTGTAAATAAAATCGACCTTGAAAAATTGAAAAAAATTCAAAGAAATATCCATTCCAATTTTATCAATTGGGTTAAATCTAATAGGGGTAAAAGAATCAAACCTTCCAATGAAAAAGAAATTTTTTCTGGAAGTTTTTGGCTTTCTCAAGAAGCTAAAAATTTAGGTCTAATTGATGGTATAGGAAGTGAAACGGAAACGTTAAAATTAATATTTGGGGAAAAAGTAAAAATTAAAAAAATTAAACAAGCCAAGTCCTTAAAGCAGAAATTAGGATTAGGGATTAAGTCAGATTATGTAGACACAGTACTTAATAAATTAAAAGAAGAGCATTTATTTTCTAAATATGGACTTTGAGATATAAAAATGACAGCTAAAACAATGGAAGAATTAGTGTCTCTTTGTAAAAGAAGGGGATTTATATTTCAATCTAACGATATTTATGGCGGAATGAAGGGTCTTTATGATTATGGCCCAATGGGTGTTGAATTAAAAAATAATCTCAAACAATCTTGGTGGAAATCTATGATCTATGAGAGAGATGATATAGAAGGTCTAGATGCCTCGATACTCACGTCTCCTGAAGTGCTTAAGCATTCTGGCCATGAGGATACATTTACAGATCCTTTAGTGGACTGTAAATCTTGTAAATCTCGATGGAGAGCGGATCAGTTAGAAGGTAATAACTGTCCTAATTGTAAGTCTACTGACCTTACAGAACCACGACCTTTTAATTTAATGTTTAAAACTGCGATTGGGCCCGTTGATGACGGAACTGCATTTGCATACTTAAGACCTGAAACTGCACAGCAAATATTTACTAATTTTAAAAATGTCATAGATTCTACTAATAAGTCCCTGCCTTTTGGAATAGCTCAAATAGGTAAAGCTTTTAGAAATGAAATTACACCTAGGAATTTTATTTTTAGAGTAAGGGAATTTGAACAAATGGAACTAGAATTTTTTGTAGATCCTGGAACGGATGATGATTGGCATAAGTACTGGGTTGACTCAAGATATAATTGGTGGATTGACCAAGGTATAAAAAAAGAAAACATAGAATTATACACGGTAGAAAAAAAAGAACTTTCTCACTATTCAAAAGCTACAGTAGACATCATGTATAAGTTTCCTCATGGCAATGAGGAGTTGGAGGGTATAGCAAATAGAACTGATTTTGACTTAGGGTCTCATACAAAGAATCAAGAGGAATTTGATATCTCGGCAAAAGTAATGAACAATAAAAAATCTACAACTAAACTGGCAATTCATAAGCTCGAAGAAAAAAAATGGATAATACCTTTTGTAATTGAGCCTTCAGCGGGAGTGGATAGAGGGGTACTAGCATTACTCAATGAAGCGTATTTTGAAGATGAAAAGAACTCTAGGGTTGTTTTGGCGCTTAAACCTCATTTATCTCCTATTAAAGCAGCAGTCATACCTTTGAAAAGAAATAATGAAGAATTAGTAAATACCGCAAAAAAAATAAAAAATGATTTACAAAAACTCGGTTTAGGTAGAGTGATTTTAGAAAATTCTGGAAATATTGGTAAGAGTTATCGTAGACATGATGAGGTTGGAACTCCTCTTTGTATTACTGTGGATTTTGAAAGTCTTGAGGATCAAACGGTCACTGTTAGAGATAGAGACACAATGGAACAACAGAGAGTAAGTATGGATGAACTTAATAATTACTATTCTAAATACTTTTATTAATTAATTTATATAAATTATCATTAAATTTTAAATAAATTTCCTTAGCAGTTACTTTAAATTTAATAATTAAATAATCTTTATACTCATCTATAATTTCAAAATTATCTATCGTTTGTTTTGTTAATTTTTCATTAAATTCAATTTTTTCAAAAACTCTTATAAAATTTTTATTGAGTTGCCTATGTTTCATTCTCGAAACAACCTCTTGACCAACATAACAACCCTTTTCATAATCTATTGCGTTATTAGAAATTTCTGATGGAAAAAATTTACCTGTTTCTTGAAAATTTGTATCAATAATTCCATTACTTATTGAATTTATTAGATAATTTTCATTATTGATTGAATTATCTAATAATTCAGTTGTATTTAAACTTACATCAGAAAGTTCAGCGTATTTTTTAAAATATTCTAAAATGTTATTTTGGTTATTGGAGCATTCTACTAAATAATCTTCATTATCACCCTTATAGATAAAAAGTTCATATTTAATTTTTCCTTGAGGGGTAAGTATAAAGTTGTGTTGTTTTTCATCTAATTTATTTAAATCATTAGTTACGATATTCTGTAAAAATTCAAAAGACTCTGAGCCATTTACTAAAATCATTATTGGATTAGGAATTTGAGTCAGCATAATGTATGTATTATTAATAACTATTATTTATGAATTTACTATTTATATCATCTAATCGATTGGGTGACGCCATCATTAATATCCAAGTATTAAATAAGTTCATTAGGGAAAATCCAGATATTAAAGTCACGCTTGTTTCTGGAGGATTGCCTATGCCTCTATATGAAGATTTTTCAGGCATCTCATCAAGAATAACATTGGTAAAAGAAAATTTTAGCACTCATTGGATAAATCTTTATTTTAAACTTAAGAATCATAAATTTGATCACGTAATTGATTTTAGATCCTCTATAATTAGTTATTTTCTAAATACAAAATCTAAAAAAATTTTTAAAATGAAAAAAAATGAAAATATTTATGAGCAAATTCATAAAACCTTTAAGACTGATATACATCAAGATTATTTTATTCCAATTAATGAAAAAAGATTTAAATCTGTTGAAGATCAAAATTATGCCTGTATAGCACCATTTGCTAATTGGATCCCAAAAGAATGGCCAATTAATCATTTTATAAAATGTTGTCAGTTGTTATTTGATGAAGGTATTTCAAAAATATTTGTTTTGGGCTCTAAGGAGGACTCCAAAAGATTTAATTCTTTAACTAATAAATTTAGTTCAAAGTTAATTAATAAATGTGGCACAAATCATTTGCTTAACGACTATGCACTTTTAAAAAAATCATCTATTTTTATTGGTAATGACTCTGGAATGATGCACCTATCTGCAATGGCAAATACACCTTCTGTTTGTCTTTTTGGCCCAACAGATGATAAATTATATTTTCCTAATCTATCTAATAAATCCCACTTAGTCAGATCTCAAAAATCATACAAAGATTTAACTTCTAATATTTCAGATTTAAATAGCTATGATAAAAGCTTAATGAATGAACTTTCGTATGATAAAGTTAGCAGTATTATAAAAAGTATTTTAAATGGTTAGTATATATCAACCTAGTGACTTTCACGTCCATCTAAGAGAGGGCGCTATCCTTAAGGAAGCCCTAACTGAGAATATAAAGCATTTTCAAAGAATTTTGATTATGCCTAATCTTTTGAAGCCTATTACTAACTCTAAAAGACTCCTAGATTATAGAAATCAAGTAGAGCGAATAAATAATAATCAAATTGATATTCTATATACTGTCTATCTCAATGAAAATTGGTTACTTGCTGATCTTATTAATGCATACAAAAATAAATTATTCTTTGCTGCTAAACTTTATCCTAAAAATGTAACGACTAATTCTAGTTCTGGATTTGGAGATATTAAAAAACTCAGTAGGCACTTTGAAATCCTTGAAAAAAATAATATTCCTTTATGTTTACATGGCGAAACTATTACTCCGCTTGATGACCCTTACGATAGAGAAAAATTATTTTTAGATAAAGAATTAGTATGGTTGCAGAAAAATTTTCCAAACCTTAAGATTACCTTAGAACATATAACTACAAAAGAAGCAGTAGAATATGTAAAAGAAAATAAAAATATTGCAGCCTCAATTACCACTCATCATCTACTTGAAAATACCAACTCTTTTCTTGGTGATTTATTAAAACCTGAGCTTTTTTGCAAACCTATAATTAAAAATAGATCACATCAAATTGTATTACAAAAAATAGCATTATCTGGAAATAAAAAATTTTTTTTTGGTTCAGATTCTGCTCCACACCTAAGTAAAAATAAATTTAATAATCAGTGTTGTGCTGGTGTTTACTCCTCCAAGTATAGTGTTTCAAATATAATTGAATTTTTTTCATTCAATAATAAATTAAAAAATCTTGACAAATTTTTATCAATTAATGGAAATATGCATTATTCACTTAATCAAAATAAAAAAAAACTGAATTATAAGAAAATTAAAGACTATAAATTTATTACAAAAAAAAAGTGCGATCTAGACTATCTGACCCATTATAATCATTATAAAGATTACTGGTCTTTATAAAAGTAAGTTGAGTTTTTTAAAATATTTAATATCTCCAATTAACTGGCCGATATTAGTTTTATTGATGCTTTTAGTATTGTTGATATCTATTTTTTTTTAATGGCAAGCAATTCCAAATTTTTTTAATCTCCAATAATTATAAGGAAGTGGAGTAACAAAGCCAAAAAATAGCATAATAGGAATCACCCAAATATTGATTACTGCACCGCCAGTAGCAATAACATCTACTACATTCATTGATACTTCCATTGACACCATAGATATAAGACTCATCCCAATTGCAGTTCTAAATGCTATCTTAACTCCTAATTCTTTTGTAAGGACTATTGTTTCTAGTAATATACTTGTTATTAGTCCGTTAATAATAGCTAAAGTCATTATTCCTAATAAAGGAAATTCTATATTGTTTATTTGAAAGAATAAAATTGTTCCAAAATCGCCAATTGAACAACCTATTAAGCACCATGCGGTGTTCTTCATAGCTTTTGGCCATGTGTGCTTACATTTCCAGTTTATAGATTTTTCCATTATTTTATTACTAGTATTGATAAAACAAAAATACAACTAATCAATTATTTTAATTTTATATTATTTGATTATATTTGTTAAAAATATTGGAGGAATTTATGAAAGTAGGATTTATAGGCCTTGGTAATGTTGGTGGTAAACTTGCAGGTAGTTTACTTAGAAATAATACTGATTTAACAGTTTTTGATATTAATGAAAATATAGTAAGTGAATTTACTGCAATGGGAGCTTCTATGGCCTCAAATCCAAAAATATTAACTGAATCGGTTGATTGCATAATTACTTGCTTACCTTCGCCTGCCATAAGCGCTCAAGTTGTCGAGTCTGATGACGGTATCCTTAAAGGTATCTCTTCTGATAAAATTTGGATTGAGATGAGCACAACAAATGAAAAAGAGGTGTTACGTTTAGGTAAATTATTTGAAGAAAAAAAAGCTCATATCTTAGACTGCCCTGTTTCAGGTGGTTGTCATAGAGCTGATACTGGAAATATTTCAATTTTTTCAGGAGGTGACTATCATATTTTTCAATCAGTTTTGCCTTTATTAAAATTCATGGGCCGGAGAATACTTCATACGGGACGTTTAGGATCTGCTTCTATATTAAAAGTTATGACTAATTATCTAGCATCAGTTAATCTTGTAAGTATAGGCGAGGCCCTTGCTGTTTGTAAATTAACTGGAATGGATATGAAAACTACTTATGAGGCAATTAGAATTTCATCAGGAAATTCATTTGTCAATGAAACTGAAACCCAGGTTATACTAAATGGAAGTTATGATGTTAATTTCACTATGGAGCTAGTATTAAAAGATATTGGAATTTTTAATGATTTAGCCAATGATTTTGAAGCTCCTCTCGAGATATCACCTTTGTTAATTAAAATATTTAAAGAGGGAAGAGAAAAGTACGGTCCTGAGGCTTGGTCAACAATGATTGTTAAAAGACTTGAAGATGCATGTAATATTGATTTTAGGGCGACTGGTTTTCCTGCAGAGCTTAAAGACGATGAGCCTGAAGAAATTGGTTATGAGATTAAGTGAGTTTAGTTAAATGACCCATCTTTCTTCCTGTTTTTATTGTTTTCTTCTCATAGTCATAAAAGAAAATATTTTCTAATAGCGGTTTATTGCGATAGCGATTTATTTCTTCGCCAATAATATTAAACATTTGCGCATCTTTGATTTTTTTAGGTTCTTTTTTCTCAAGATTACACACGGCTCTGATATGAGATTCAAACTGACTACAATCATAGGCTTCAAGAGTTAAATGTCCTGAATTATGGACTCTAGGTGCAATTTCATTAACGTAGATTCTTTGTTCCTGATCGACAAAATACTCAACACACATAGTGCCAATATAATTCAATGAGTCGGCAATTATTTCTGATTGTTTTTGGGCTAGTTTTGACATCTCTGCATTTATAGATGCTGGAATTGACGAAGTATATAATATTTGATCTCGGTGAATATTTTCTATTGGTTCGTATGTATAAATTTTACCATCTTGATACCTGGTAAGTATAATTGAAAATTCCATCAACAAATTAATTTTTTTTTCTAAAATATAAGGAATATCAAAATCAATATTAATTAAATCATCTTTTGAATTCATCACTGATTGTCCTTTACCATCATAACCCATTCTTCTTGTTTTAAGCATCGCAGGAAAAATTTCGTTGTTTATTTTTGAATCTTGATGGAGATTTATAAAATTAGTAGTACCAATACCTAATTTACTTATAAATTCTTTTTCAAACAACCTGTCTTGAATAATTTGATTAATTTTAGGACTGGGATATACAGGCTTAGAATCTAAAATATAATTTAATGTTTCAAATGGAATATTTTCAAATTCAAATGTAATGACATCACATGATTCTATAAAGTCATTAATACTGTCCCAATCATCATAAGGCTGAATTAAAGAAATTTGTGAGTAGTTTATTGCAGGCGAATCACTACTGTCAGAATAAATAAAAGTATCAATCCCAATTTTATTAGCAGCTTGTGTAAGAAGCATGCCTAGTTGACCACCTCCTAAAATACCTAAAACCATATGTATTATTTAGGGGTTTTTGACACGGATTTAGTTTGCTTATTTCTCCATGCTATAAGTCTTTTTTCTAAGCTTTTATCTTCGAGAGATAAAATAGAGGCTGCCATGAGTGCAGCATTTTTAGCCCCACTTTCTCCAATAGCTAAAGATGCAACTGGAATGCCAAATGGCATTTGAGCAATAGAGAGAAGACTATCTAATCCTTTAAGTGATTTACTTTCCACTGGAACTCCTAATACAGGCAAGTGAGTCAAAGCAGCTACCATCCCAGGTAGATGCGCAGCTCCACCAGCCCCAGCAATAATAATTTTGATATTATTGATATGTGCTGTAGAAGCAAATTCATAAAGTCTCTTTGGTGTTCTGTGTGCTGAGATAATATTTGTTGTGTAGTTTATTTTCAATAATTTAAGTATCTTAGCTGTATTTTTTAGTAAAACCCAGTCTGACTGACTTCCCATAATAATTGAAACAATAGATTTATTTTTTTTTAAATTTGCCATTTATATTTAGTAATAATATTTATTTATTTATTAATTTCGATGCTTTTCTAAAGTAAATCCAATAAGGGATTATTCTAGCAAATTTCATTATAAAACTAAAAGGAAAAGGGAAGCTTATTTCAAATCCATTCTTAGAAATTTTTTTTACAATAATATCAGCTGCTTTTTCACTAGAAATCAAAAAAGGCATCTTAAATTTATTTATTTTTGTGGCTGGTGTATCTACAAATCCAGGGCATATTAATTTTATATCCACCAAATATTTTTCAGTCTCTATCTTTAATGACTCGGCAAGATTGATAAGAGCCGCTTTGGTCGGGCCGTAGCTTAAGGATTTCGGTAATCCTCTATAACCGGCAACTGATGAAACGATAGCAAGTAAGCTCTGATTTGGCTCCTTCAAACGATTTCTTATTTCTAATAAACATCTATAAACTGACAATAGGTTTACATTGATTGTTTCTTCAATGCTTTCTTCAGTAAATGTATCAAAGTCATCAGTTTTATAAACGCCCGCATTAAATATAAAAGAATGAAGATTGGGAAATTTCTTTAGAATAATTTTAAAAGTTTCTTTAATATTTTCTTTTTTAGCTAGATCACATTTGGCAATTATAAGCCGTTCTAGGTATTTTTTTTGAAGATTTTGAAGCGATTCAATATTTCTACCTAAGCCTATTACTACCCAGCCATTTTTTAAATATAATCTTGAAAGTGATAAACCTATCCCACTTGTTGCACCGGTAATTAAAATAATTTTATTTTGTGAATTCATTGATAAATTTTTCAGCATTATTTATATGGTTATTTAATTTAGCACTAGGCATTTTATTTAAGGCAATGCTCATCATTGATAGTCTAGGGTTTTTTTTAAAAAAATTCTCATTTTTTTTTATAAAATTCCAATAAAGACCATCTAATATATCTGTCCAGGGTCCTTTTTTATAATCACTCATTTTTAAAAGATAATTTGATCCACATATATAAGGTTTTGTTGAAAAGATTCCGCCATCACTGTGTAACCCCATTCCAAATACATTTGGAATCATCACCCAGTCGGAAGAGTCTATAAAAGTTGTCATGAACCAATTATAAACCTCAATTGGTCGTATTCCTGATAGATTCATTATATTGGAAGCTATCATTAACCTTGGAATATGATGAGCATAGCCTGTTTTATTGAGATTATGTATTAAGTCGTTTAAGATTGGTAGGGATGTGGTTCCTTCATACCAATGATTTGTTAGAGATCTTGTATTGTTAAAAAAATTTCTTTCTAACATTTCACTATAATGTTTTTGATTTATACCTCTTATAAATTCTCTCCATCCTATAATTTGTCTTAAGAAACCTTCTAAATTATTTAGACCAACACTACTTGGATTAATATTTTTTACTGCTTCGATAATATCAATAGGATCTATAATGCCCATATTCAGAGGCGCGCTTAAAAGGCTGTGATTTATAGAACTTTGAGTAGTTGAAATAAAGTCTTCGTAGTTTCCAAAATTATTTATTTTTTCTTTTAAAAATAGTTTTAAGCTAATTAAAGAGTCTTTTCTGTTGAATGGAAAAATAGAATTTTTATTTAGAGTACCAAAGTGACTCTTAAAATGCTTGTTAATTATTTTAGATAAGTCATCATAGTATTTAGAGGTATATAAATTTAACTTTGGAAATTCATAATCCTTAGGAACTCTTTTTCTATTTTCTTTATCGTAACTCCATTGACCTCCCAATGGCTTACCATCTAACATTAGAAGATCTAATTTCTTTCTTTGGTATTGATAAAAATTAGCCATTAAAGGTTTTTTATCTTTATATAAATCTATAAATTCTTTTCTCTTGGTCACAAACATAGGAGAGGATAAAAATTCATAATCTATTTTATTTTTTTCTACGAATTTTAAGAATTTATTTTCAAATAATTTATCCTCAATTTCAAAAATTCTAATTTTTTTTATATTATTTTTTGTAATAAATAAAATAAGATTGTCAAAATAGTTTTTACTTTTAATTGAATTTTCAATTCCTGAGTATTTTAACTTATAATTTTTCTCAACCAAATAGTCTCTATACTCTCGCATTGATGCTAAAAAATAGTAGATTTTTTGTTTATGGTGTTTTACGTAAGTGCAAAGGCCTTTATCTTCAGCCATATAAATGATGTGATTATTTCTATACTTATTAATGTGGTGATCTTGAAAAAGCTGATTACCTAAAATAACTAGTGCGTCCATTAATTTTTTTATAAGGTACTTATTTATTTAGTATTAATATTTGATCTTCCACCATCAACACTAAAATTCTGACCTGTTATCCAACTCGCCTCTGGAGACATAAGATAGGCAGCTAATGATCCTGAATCTTTCCCCTCACCAATTCTTCCCATTGGGTGTAACTTTGCAATTCCCTCACTCATTGGCTTACTGTCCGTAAGAAATGAAGACATTTTTGAGTTTGTTAAACTAGGCGAAATACAATTAAATCGAATTTTAGGAGCGTATTCAGCAGATAGAGATATCATCGCACCCATAAGAGCACTTTTGGCAGAAGCTATTGCTGTGTGTAGTTTAAAGCCAGATTTAGCAGCTACTGTTGAAAAATATACTACCGATGATGAGTTTGACATTTTTGTTATTGCCTGCTGTGTAAAATAGATGGGATTTAAAAAATTTTGCTTATAAGTCAGTTCAAATTCGCTCATTGTTGTTTTTTCAAAAGGTTTTAACATAATTGAACCAACGGCAAAGATAATACCTTCAATATCAAAATCAATTTGTTGAATATATTTATCAACATGACTGTGATCTGATATGTCAATAGCTTGTGATGAGCAATTTAGCTCTAAAGCATTAACGTTTAGTTCATCTTTATCTCTAGATAATATTTCTATATCTCTGTTTTGTGACCTTAATATTTGAGCACTAGCTTTTCCAATAGATCCATTAGCCCCTACGATTATAATTTTACCCATACTAATTATACTGAATTATCATTTAATGGATTACTTTTTCTGAAAAAGGCTAAATGTATAAGTGGCTGTAAGCATAAGAAGTATTGACCCAGTTAATTGATGAAGCGCTCCAAGCAATACGGGAACAGCATATAAGACTGTTAATACTCCTAATAGAATTTGAATTAAAATTACTATTTCAATTAAAACTAGATGAATCATTTGAAATTTTGAAGAAATATAATTTCTAGAAGATAGGAATATGCAAGCACCTAAAATAAAAGTTAGATATGCTAATATTCTATGAAAAAAATGAACAAAAACTGAATTGGAATAAAATTCACTTATACCTTCATTTCCAATTAAACTATTGGGAATAAGTTCACTTCCCATTAAAGGCCAGGTATTATATGATTTTCCAGCATCCATTCCTGCCATAAAAGCCCCATATATTACAGTCACTGATGT
>CAWUWX010000009.1:0-22311 GCA_963926395.1 uncultured Alphaproteobacteria bacterium | reverse complement strand
GATTTTTTTTGTCATTTTTTTAATATTTGATTTACTCTAATCAAATCTTCCTTTGTATCAACGCCTAAAATATTTTCATTAATCAAAGAGACTCCTATTCTATTTAAATCTTTTATTCGAAGTTGCTCTAACTTTTCATTTGTTTCTCTTTCAGATATTGGCATTTTTAGAAAATCTTTTAAAAAAGATATTTGGTAACCATAAAGACCAATATGATGAAAGGTATTTAAATTCATTTCTGAAGTATCATTTGGTTTTCTAAAAAAATTTTCTGCCATTGAATTATTTTCTTTTTCTTTAATAGATAATTTAACTTTATTAGTATCTTGGAATTCAACCTCGTCAACAAACGGACAGCAAAGTGTAGACATTTCAAAATAATCAATTGTTTTTAAAAGTAATTCAATATGATTTGTAGTTATAAATGGCATATCGCCTTGAATATTAATTACCTTATTAAAATTTTCTTTTTTTTCAATTTTTGAAACAGCTTCTCCTATTCTGTCTGTTCCTGATTGATGGTTAGAATTAGTATGAATGAACTGTAAGTTATGTTGGCTACAATATGTTTCTATCTCTTCATCGCAGGTAGCGAGAAATGTATTTGGGTAACTTGTAATAACTCTATTATAAACATAATGAAACATGGGTAGACCTTGAATTTGAGCAAAAGGCTTATTGGGAAAGCGAGTTGCAGCTAAGCGCACTGGAATGATTGATGCTATTTTCATTCTGTGCGACAAATATCCGTTTTAAGAGCCATTTTGATTAAAATAGACTGCTTCTCTATATATGGAAACCAATAAAATCTTCGGTGCTATTATTTTAGCATTATTGCTGTTAGCTCTTTTTTCAAAAACTGGAGAAATGCTTGTGCATCCTGACTATCCTGAAGAAACAGCATATAAAATTGATGCACCTGAAGAGGGAATCCAAAACGAATCTTCTAAAGAGGTTGTTGATCCATTTGAAAATTTACCAGATATTCTATCTTTATTGCAAACCGCTTCGCTTGAAAATGGAGAGAAACTTTCAAAAAAATGTGCAACTTGTCATTCTTTTGATAATGATGGTGCGAATAAAGCAGGACCAAACTTATGGGATATTGTGAATAGACAAAAAGCTAGTAGTGATGGATTTGCTTATTCTGCCGCTATTGCAAAATTTGGTGGTGACTGGAATTACAGTGAATTAAATAAATTCTTACTGAAACCAAAAAAATATATCGAAGGAACAAAGATGAATTTTAATGGCTTAAAAAAGGATAGTGATAGAGCTGATCTCATTATATGGCTTAGATCACTCTCAGATAGTCCAGCTCCCTTAAATTAACCTTATTTATCAAAGATTTTTTTTATTTAACTTATCTTATTATTATTTAGAATTATCTAATGATTAACTTCAAAGAGAGCTTTGCTCTTTACTTAGATAAGAGGATGATCAAGATTCTACTTTTAGGAATAATGAGTGGATTTCCTTGGGTTCTTATAGGAAGTGCTTTGTCTTTATGGTTAAAAGAAGAAGGTCTGAGTAGATCTACTATAGGTTTTGCTGGCTTGATATTTGGTGTCTACGCTATTAATTTCTTATGGGCTCCTTTAATAGATAAACTGAAAATACCTTTTTTAACTGATAAAGTTGGTCATCGAAAATCTGTAATAATCGTTATGCAGATTATTATATTAATATCCTTAGTGCTTTGGAGTGTTTTAGATCCAAATGAAAATTTATTACTTATAATTGCCATAGGGCTTGCAATCGCGCTATCCTCTGCAACTCAAGATATTACTATTGACGCTTTAAGAATTGAACAAATTGGAAAAGACGAAAGAAGTAGCATGGCTGCCGGTGCAGCTATGGCTGTAGTTGGATGGTGGACAGGTTATAAAGTTGGTGGAATTATAGCTCTTTACTCTGCTGAAATTTTACAAAATAATGGAATTGAAAATTATTGGCAAATAACGTTTATAATTTTAACAACAGTCATTATCCTTTGTAATATAGGTTTAAATTTTATTCCTGAATCAAATGAAGAACGCTTCAAACAACAAAAAGAAGACGATAATAAAATTGCAGATAAAATTGGAAATAATTCTTTTTCTAAACTAGCCGCCTGGTTTATTGGCACAGTATTAAACCCGCTATTAAGTTTTTTTAAGAAAAACGGTGTATCTATCGGATTAGGAATACTTGCTTTCATATTTTTATTTAAAATTGGTGAGGCTTTTTTAGGTCGAATGAGTATAGTTTTTTATAAAGAGATGGGTTTCTCCAAAGGAAATATCGCTCTTTATTCTAAAGGCATAGGTTGGATAACAACGATATGTTTCACATTGATTGGTGGATTATTTGCTATTAGAGCTGGTGCTATAAAGGCATTATTTATAGCGGGCATTATTATGGCATCTACTAATTTACTCTTTACATTGTTATATTGGACAGGGAAGTCAGAACTACTTTTCGCAATAGCTGTTTTATTTGATGATGTGGCAGCTGCTTTTGCTACAGTCGCATTTGTAACATTTATATCATTACTTGTGGATAGGACTTATACGGCAACACAATATGCACTATTAGCTTCTATTGGAACTATGGGTAGAACTCTTTTAGCTTCTTCATCAGGAGCCATGGTAGATTGGCTTGATGGAAACTGGGGATTATTTTTTATAATCACTGCAATAATGGTAATTCCTTCACTTGTATGTTTATATTTTATTAAAGACAAAATTAAATTTTCTAATAGAGATATTTCTAGCAGCAGCGATTAGAATCTCTAAATCATAAAAGACTAAAAATTTCATAATAGTAAATTAGTAAAAAAGTTCTAAGATTTTATAAGTAAAAACAGAAGATGTAATAATTAAAGATTTTCTAATAGATTTTTATATGCAGCGGTAAAACCACTCAGAGAATAATTCATATTAAAAATCTCATTGGTAATAAATCTACTGTCAATTTGCATTTTGATTCCTGATTTTAATATTTTCAAATATTCTTCATTTAATACTTCAGCAATAAAACAAGCATTAACATTACAATAAGTAAAATTAACCTCTGCAGAATTTTCTCCATCAACACTAATTTGAGCAGGTATCTTTAAATTGATCATATGAGGAAGGCCTACCAGCATTTGAGCATTGCCCTCAGGATTGATTGTTAAAGAAATAAAACTTAAAATTTCATCCGTATCATTGGATAATTGAAATTGTCTTATTTCGCATGAGTCTAATTTATTTGAATCTGGACAAAATAATTGCCAGTCATTGAAATCTTGAATTAAATTTTCACTTTCGGCTAAAGTTAAATTAAAATTGAATAAAAATATCAAAATATAAAGTATAATTTTTTTCATAGAATTTGATTATAGTAAGAAGTTATCAAAAATATATAAAATATCTAAACAGGATTTAAGACAATAGAAATAACTTCGTTAAAACTTCCTAATCTAATCTTTGGGCCCCAAGTTCCTGATCCTGAACTAACATAAAGTGAAGAGTTTTTGTATTTATATAAGCCATAGTTTTCTTTAAATTGAAGCTTTACAAGAAAGTTAAAAGGAAATATCTGACCGTTGTGAGTATGACCCGATAACATTAAGTCTGTTTGTCCTTTTATGGATTTCCATAAACTTGGCTTATGAACTAAGCATAAATTATAAAGACCTTCTACCTTTTTAGAAAAAAATACATCTTTTTGATTATTGATATTTTGATTATCAGATATGCCAATTAAATTCACATCTCCTAGCAAAATCGATTGATTATCCAAAATGTTAATATTAAATTCTTTTAAACTATTAATTTTTTCTTTTGAGTTTTTAAGATAAAACTCATGATTTCCTGTAACGAAATAGATGGGTATCTTTAATTCCCTTAGGACGCTTAGTTCATCTAATTTAAATGAACTAGTATCGATTAAATCCCCACCAATTAAAATTAAATCTGGATTTATAGTATTGATTTTTTTTATAATTTTTTTTAAATGCCTTATAGAATTTGATCCGAGATGCGTGTCACTAATGAATACTAAATGTTTTTTTTGAATAATTTTTTCTGATTGAATTTTTATTGTTTTTATTCTGAGAAAACTCGTAGAAATATAACCAATTGAAACCAATGTGATCAAAGATATTAAAAAGAGATTTGACTTAATATGTTCATCCCATTTTATAAATACATCTAAAATAAGAATAAGACAAACTAGATTAAATGCTATAAATCCAATTCCGATACCCTCACATACAAAAATTCTTAAAGGAGTAAATGTAATTTTAGTTGCGAAATAAGTTCTTACAATAATAAAAGTTATGATTGTTGAAATGAAAGAATATAACCAATTTATGTTTTTTTCTTCTGTCCAAATTTTGAAAATATCAAAGGGAAATACAAATAATAAGTAAGTAGAGATAAAAAGAATAACTATCAGAATTGATGATTTCAATATTTTTTTCATAGTTTTTTTTAATTAGTTTTTTGTTTATCTAATATAAAAAGAAGGAATCCGGCTATCATAACAAACGAAATACCTATAATATTTTGTATTGTAGGTAATTGATAAAAAAATAACCATCCCAATAAGACGCCGTATAATAATTGAAAATAACTTGTCATGCCAAATATGGATGCTGGTAAAACTCGTGCTCCATGTATGATTGCAATTACTCCAAAACCTGCAAAAAAACCTCCCATCATGGAAATGGAAAGATCTTTTATACTCATTAACTCAAAGTTTGAAGACATAGCAAATAAAAAAATTATTGAGCTTATAGCCATGCTAAAAAAAGAAGTCTCATAAGAAGATGCTAATGCAGAAAATTTTCTTGTTATCAAACTGACAATGGCAATGAATATTGCTCCTAAAAAAACAAATAATGCCCCTAGTGTTGAAATAGAATTTTCTCCAAATGGCTCGGCAGATATTACCACACCTATAAAACCTGATATAATAGCGCTCACTCTAACGGTATTAATATGATCTTTTAAAAAGAAATGTGAGAGGACTAACAAAATAAGAGGTGAGCTAAATAATATTGGATATACAGCTGACAATGGAAGTAATATAATTCCTTTTAAGAGAAATAAAAAACCAGCAGAATGAATTACCCCTCTTATTAATTGAAATTTATAGTTTTGTTTTTTATAAAAGCTAATTCCATGAAATTTTAACACAAAAAAACTTATAGGTATTAATGAGAAGATGGCATTTAAGAAGAGTAATTGATAGATTGGATAATTATTTCCTAAAATTTTAATAGAAGTATCCATTGAAACCATGCAGACGTAACCTGTTATAGCTATAAAAAAAGGTGTGATGTAAGATTTTTTAATCATTTTGAAAAATTACAATACTACTGTTTGGTAGATATGCACTGCAATTTATATGACCATTCTTTTTTATATTCTGGATAAAAGATACTGAAGAGTAATGATAAGTTTTCATTGAGACTGATTGTAGACTGATAGTTTTTATTAAAAAATATTGCTGTTAATGTTTTAGATTCTACTTGAATTTGATAAATTTTTTCATCAAATGAATTTTTAATACTGATATTATCCGTCTGTAGTTCTAGTAAGGTACTGCCCATTTTATTTTTACAAGCCAAATATTCAAAAGTATTGATACTTCTATCGCAAACACATGCGTAAGGAAATTTATTAATTATATCTGCTTTTGCAGAACCTATTAATGATAGTATTATATAAATAAATAAATAAATGTATTTCATGTTAATTCAAAATTAATTTATAATATAAATAATGAATAGACAAATTATCACCATCTTAATTATCTGCGGTGTTGGCTTTCAAGTCATTAGATATTTATTAGAGACTTATGTTCAAACAGGTATTTAAAAAAAATGAATGAAGAAAATAGAAAATTAATTTGGAAAACTATTCAGGAAACCGGTGATAAACTACAGTCTAAACTTAAGCCGTCATCCTTTCACCCAAAAGGTAGAAATGCCTATGCTCACATTGCCATATGTATAAAACAACATTTTGGTGCTTCCTATAAAGACATAAAAGATGATGAAATAAATTTAGTAAAAGCTTATATAAATTTTTTATTAATTAATCCCGATTAAAATAATTCCTTTTTAAAAGGTCTGGCTAATAGTTTTTTCATTTCATTCTCAGCAGAGCTGCCTTTAATCACTTTAATTAATGAATTTAATATAGGTAATTTTTTTAAATTAATTTTTTTATTTTTTGTAACTGCAATAGCTGTAAAATAACCTTCGTTAATATTGATGTTTTTTTTTATATAATTCATAGCCTTACCTCCCTTACCTAAGGTAAAACCAAGTTTAAAATTTCTTGATTGCATAGAGCTACAAGTTAAAATTAAATCACCTATTCCGGCCAATGACTCTACAAAAACGTCTTTACATTTAAAGGTTTTAAGCAAGAATCTTAGTTCTTGAATTACTCTCGTTAGATAAGCCGCCCTCGCATTTTCCCCTAAAGACAAACCTTCTATAATTCCAGAACCAATAGCATAAGAGTTCTTAAGAGCACCTAATAACTGAATTGCCTTATACTCTTTTGACAAATATATTCTAATATTAGTTCCTTTGAAAAGTTTCTCTAATTTATTTGACTTAACTTTTGACCCTAAGCTAAGAGCAGCAGGTTTTCCTAGCGCTACCTCTCCTGCAAAACTAGGACCTGAGAGAACATGGATATTATCTTGTTTAAAGTTTTTAATAAGCACATCGGAAATTACTGTTCCGCTTTTAATGTCAATGCCCTTAGAACAGATAACTATATTACCGATTTTATCAGACGAGAGACTTTGTTTTAGTACTGTAACTAGGTGCTGTGCAGGACTGACGTAAAAAATAAAATCAAAATCTTTTGGATTTAAAGGTAAATTGGTTGATATTATATTTTTTGATAATTTTATATTATTAAGATATTTTTTATTAAAATTTATTTTATTAATTTGAATACTAACTTCTTTTTCATAAGACCATAGCGTGACTTTATTTTTATTTTTTGCAAATACTTGAGCTAAAGAGGTGCCCCAAGCGCCAGATCCTAATATAAGTACATTCATTTTAAATAATCTAAGGGAATATTACATAATTTCATAAGCAATTATAGTCCTAGCTTTAAAGAAATAGCGGTAGTAAGAATTCTATTTATTTGCTATTAATGTTTGATGCGCATTAATATTGAAATTGGTGATATAGAAGCATTTATAGAAGTTGCAGAGACTAATTCTTTTGCAAAGGCGGCATCAAACCTAAACCTTTCACAGCCGGCACTTTCTAGAAGAATTCAAAAACTTGAGTATGAACTGGGAACTTCTTTATTTGATAGGACAACTAGAAGTGTTCAGCTTTCTTATTCTGGAAGAAATTTTTTAGAAAGAGCAAAAAGTATTATAGAAGCGATTCAAACAGCTACAAAAACTTTAAATGAAAAATATACATTTCCTTCTATTGTTAAAATTGCAGCTGTTAATACAGCATTAAAAAATATTATTTTTCCTACAATCAAATTATTTAAAGAGCAAAATCCTAATTCTAAAATTCAGATTATTGAAAAATCGGCAAATTATGTTGTCGATAGTGTTCTTGGGGGTGAATGTGATTTTGCAATAAACTTTATGGGCCTTCAAGAGCCCGGAATAGAATTCGAGCCATTATTTGAAGAGGAGTATGTCGTTGTATTTCCAAAAGGCGATGAACTTGAAAAAAAGCGAAAAATTAAAATCTCAGATATTAAAGGAAGGGATTTTATAGCTGTATGGAAAGGTTCTGGAAGTAGAATTTATTTTGAAGACGCTCTAGCAAAACATAAAGAAACCTTAGAATGGACTTATGAAGTTAGACACGTTCCTAATGCATTAGAGATGGTGGAACAAGGTATGGGAATAACACTGGCTCCAAGACTAGCCATTTCTAAACAATATAAGGGACTATCCTTTAGAACTCTAATTGACCCAAAAGTTTCAAGAGTGATGGGGCTTATAAAAAGATCAGGACGAAATTTAACTTTTGATTCTCAACAGCTCTACGATCTTTTAAAGCAGAGGTATCTTAAAAATTAATAATTTATTTGCATAAATATTTGCATTTGTTAGTGATAAACATTAGATATGAATAGTTTTAACACTCTAGATAAATTAACAGTCAATGACAAAGAATATTATTTTCATAATTTAAATAAATTAAATTCTCAATTTCCTAAAATTGCTAAATTAGCAAAATCCAAAAAAGTTTTAATAGAAAATCTTTTGCGACTTGAAGATGGGTTAGATATTAACAAAGAGCTTTTACTAAAAGTTTTAGAAAACCCTAATTTAAGTCATGAAATATTTTTTTTACCTGCAAGAGTATTAATGCAGGATTTTACAGGTGTTCCGGCGGTTGCAGATTTAGCTGCCATGAGGAATGCAGTTGCTAAAGAAGGGAAGAGTCCATCTATCGTCAACCCCCTGTCACAAGTGGATTTAGTTATAGATCACTCAGTGATGGTTGACTATTATGCCACTCCCGATTCTTTTCAAAAAAATGTCCAAATGGAATTTGGAAGAAATGAAGAACGTTATGAATTTTTAAAATGGGGGCAAAAAGCATTTGAAAATTTCAGAGTGGTTCCTCCAGGAACAGGGATTTGCCATCAAGTAAACTTAGAGTATTTAGCTAAAGTAGTATGGGATCGAAAAATCCAAGATAGGCATTTTATTTATCCTGATACATTAGTTGGAACGGATAGTCATACCACCATGATCAATGCTTTAGGCGTTCTTGGCTGGGGAGTTGGAGGAATAGAGGCTGAAGCTGCAATGTTAGGTCAATCAGTTTCAATGCTTATGCCAGAGGTTGTAGGTTTTGAATTTAAAGGATCTTTATCAGAAGGGGTAACGGCAACAGATTTAGTTTTAAAAGTTGTTCAGCTGCTAAGAGAAAAAGGGGTTGTTGGAAAATTTGTAGAATTTTATGGGGATGGATTAAAACATTTATCTTTAGCGGATCGTGCAACAATTGCTAATATGGCTCCAGAATATGGAGCTACTTGTGGATTTTTTGCAGTTGATGATGAGACTTTAAAATATTTAAATCTTACAGCTAGAGAAAAAAATCAAATTCAATTAATTGAAAAATACTCAAAGATTCAAGGACTTTGGCAAGATAATCAATCAGAATACGATGAAATACTTTCACTAAACTTAAATGAAATTAAAGCTTCTTTAGCTGGACCAAAAAGACCTCAGGACAGGATAGATCTAGATAAAGTTAAAAATAATTTTCAAAATTTTTTAAGCAGAGATTTTAAATCTTATTCTGTAAATAATACAAATTATAAAATATCTGATGGGGATGTAGTAATAGCTGCAATCACATCATGCACAAATACTTCCAATCCCAATGTATTAGTTGCTGCTGGTCTAGTTGCAAAAAAAGCATTTGAGCTAGGAATACAAGTTAAACCTTGGGTTAAAACCTCTCTAGCGCCAGGTTCAAAAGTAGTTACTGAATATTTAAATGATTCTGGATTAAATAAATATTTAGATGAATTAGGTTTTCATTTAGTGGGATACGGTTGCACAACTTGCATTGGTAATTCAGGTCCATTAGATATCAATATAGCAGAAACAGTTTCTGCTAATGATATGTCTGTTGCTTCTGTATTATCTGGCAATCGAAACTTTGAAGGAAGAGTAAACCCTCATGTAAAAGCAAATTACTTAGCATCTCCTCCATTAGTAGTAGCTTATGCTTTAGCTGGTACGGTCAATATCGATATGCTTTCAGAGCCATTAGGTAAATCGCATGACGGTGAAGAAATATATCTTAAAGATATTTGGCCTTCGAACTTAGAAATTAATCAGATTGTTGAAAAATATGTCACTCAAAAAATATTTAATGATCAATATCAAAATGTTTTGGATGGCACTGAAGAATGGAAAAATATTAAAATGGCAGCAAGTGAACTTTATGATTGGCAGGAAAATTCTACTTATGTTAAAAAACCTCCTCTTTTTGATGATTTCGGTACTACCAATAAGAAAATAAAAAATATTATAAACGCAAGACCTCTCCTGCTACTTGGAGATAGTGTTACTACCGACCATATTTCTCCAGCTGGTGCAATTAAGGAAGACAGTCCTGCTGGTCAATATTTGAAAGAAAAAGGAATTTTATTTAAAGATTTTAATTCTTATGGTGCTAGAAGAGGAAATCATGAAGTAATGATGAGAGGAACTTTTGCGAATATTAGAATTAAAAATGAATTATTAAAGGGGACTGAAGGTGGATATTCCATTGTACAACCAGAAGGTCAAGAAATGAGCGTTTATGATGTTGCTATGAAATATAAAAAGCGCGGGGAAGATATGATAGTTTTTGCTGGAAAAGAATATGGAACCGGCTCATCAAGAGATTGGGCTGCAAAAGGAACAAAACTTCTTGGTATTAGAGCAGTTATAGCTGAGAGTTTTGAGAGAATTCACAGATCAAACCTAATAGGCATGGGTGTGCTTCCAATACAACTTAAATCAGAAAATATAATGAAAGACTTAAAAATATCTTCTACAGATCTTATTTCTATCAAAGTTAATGATGAGATTAAACCTCAACAAAATATTCAAATTGAAATTGTTCGATCAGGAAAAAAATTAGTTTTTGAATGTATTTTAAGAATAGATACCATTAATGAACTTGAATATTATAAAGCTGACGGAATTTTAAATTTCGTTCTTAAAAATATATTAAATTAATTTATATATAAATTATTAGGATTTTCTAATATTTCTTTTAATCTTACAAGAAATGTGACAGCTTGTTTTCCATCTACTAATCTATGGTCATAGCTTAATGCAACATACATCATAGGTCTAATTACAACTTTATTTTTAATAGCCATAGGGCGGTCAGTAATTGAGTGCATTCCTAAAATTGCACTTTGTGGAGGATTGATAATGGGTGTGCTCATCATAGAACCATACACACCGCCATTAGTTATAGAAAATGTGCCTCCTGATAAATCCGACATGGATAATTTGTTGGTATTAACTTTATTCGCTAAATCGACAATTTTTTTTTCTATTTCTGCAAAAGAAAGACTATCTACACCCCTAATAATAGGAACTACTAGTCCTTTTTCTGATCCAATTGCTATACCTAAATCAAAATAATTTTTATAAATTATTTCATTGTCATGAATTTCTGAATTAATTTCAGGTATTTCTTTTAACACTTTTATAGAGGCTTTAATAAAAAATGACATGAAGCCTAATTTAATATTATTTTTTTTTTGAAATTTTGACTGTTCTGATTTTCTTAACTTCATTATTTCTGTCATGTCCACTTCGTTAAACGTAGTTAAAATAGCTGCCGTGTTCTGAGCATCTTTTAATCTTTTAGCGATTGTTTGCCTTAGTTTAGACATAGGAATTCTTTTTTCTTTTTTAGAATTTATATCACGATCAAAGTTTGGAATTTCATTAGATGTATCATTTGTAATTTTTATTTCATTTTTCTCAACAGATTGTTGCTTTTTAACCATCTCTTCTTTTTCAATTTTGACTTCTTCTTTATCTATGATCTTTTCACCTGATGAGCCTGAAGATTTTTCAAACTCAGCAATAACTTGACCAACTTTTACTGACCCTCCAGATTGAATTAAAATTTTTGTAATTATTCCATCTGATTGAGCTGGTATTTCAATTGTAATTTTATCTGTTTCTATTTCTGCTAAGTTATCGCCCGATTTAAAAGATTCATTTTCCTTAACAAGCCAAGCGGTAAGAGTTCCTTCGATAATTGATTCACCTAATTCTGGTACTAAAATATTTTCCATAAATAATTATTCTTTTGGTAAGTTTTTAAATTTCATAAAACTTACTCCCATTTTTTCTTTTATAACATTTTTTAATGATGATTGTAGAGATATTTGTTTAATTAGATTTTGATTTGCGGCGTGTCGCTTTGCAATACCTGTTGCAGGTGCAGCAGCACTTTTTCTTCCAACATAATATAAGTTATTTGGAATACCTTCTTTTTTCATAATATGTCTAAGTCTACTTTTTACAAATGCCCAAGGACCCATATTTTTTGGCTCTTCTTGCACCCATAAAAATTCGCATTCTTTATGCTGTTTAAAAACTTCTTTAATCGTATCAAATGGAAATGGATATAACTGCTCTATTCTGACAATTTTAATTCCTTTAATTTTTTTTTCAGTTCTAAAGTCGTCTAACTCATAAAATATTTTTCCCGAACAAAATATAACTCTCTTTGTATTTTTTACTTCTTCTGTGATAATTCTATGGAAAGACGTTCTGCCAGTAAATTCAACAAGATTAGATACGTTATTTGGATGCCTAAGTGTTGATTTTGGGGTAAATATAATCAAAGGTTTTCTAAATTTCCTATGCAATTGTCTTCTTAATGCATGGAAATAACTTGCAGGAGTTGTACAATTTAGTATTTGAATATTATCTTCTGAGGCACTTTGAAGAAATCTCTCTATTCTTGCGCTAGAGTGCTCAGGGCCCATTCCTTCATGACCATGAGGTAATAGAAGCACTAAACCACTCATTTGCATCCATTTTCTTTCCCCGGGCATAATAAACTGATCAATGATTATTTGCGCACCATTTGCAAAATCTCCAAATTGAGCCTCCCATAAAACCAAAGTATTAGGATCAGCAAGAGAGTACCCGTATTCAAATCCTAAAACACCTAACTCTGATAGAAAGGTATCAATAACTTCAAACTGTTTTTGATTTTTTGATAAATTGTTTAAAGGTATGTAGCGTTCTTCTGTTTCTTGATCATAAAAAACAGAATGTCTTTGACTAAAAGTTCCTCTTCCAGAGTCTTGTCCTGCTAACCTTACCCTAAAACCTTCTCGTAGTAATGATCCAAAGGCTAATGCTTCAGCAAAGGACCAGTCAATACCTTTTCCTGATTCAATAGCTTTTATTCTTTGGTCATTAAATTTAACTAATTTTGGATTTAAGTTAAATCCTTTTGGAATCTTTGATAATTTTAAACCTGTATCTTTTAATGCTTTTGCACTTTCAGAGGTATGTCCTCTTCGCTTAGTGTCTTTAGGGGCTCCACTTAATCCCGTCCATTGTCCCCCTAACCAAGTTTTACTTTTTACTTTATATGTTGCCGCTTTGGTGAATTTTTTCTCTAAATCATTCCAAACAATTTCTCTATAATTTTCTACTTGTTCTTTTTTAATGGCGCCTTCATCTATTAATTTAGAAGAGTATATTTCAGCAGTAGTTTTATGTTTTTTTATAGCTTTATACATTAAAGGTTGAGTAAATGAAGGTTCGTCTCCTTCATTATGCCCATGTCTTCGATAACAATACATATCTACCAAGGTATCTTTTTTGAATTTATTTCTAAAATCTGTCGCCGTTCTTGCTGCTAATACTACAGCCTCAGGATCATCTCCATTTACATGAAAAATTGGAGCTTGAACAATTTTAGCTATTTCTGAAGGGTATGGGGCAGAGCGACTATATTGAGGGCTTGTGGTAAATCCAATTTGGTTATTAATAATAAAATGGATAAGGCCTCCAATTCTGTAACCATTTAATTGCGACATAGTAAAAGTTTCTGCCACAATTCCCTGTCCTGCTATAGCTGCATCACCATGAATTAGAAGGCCTGAAACAAGATCATTATTTTGATCATTAATAATTGTTTGCTTAGCTCTGATTTTACCTGCAACTATAGGGTTAACAGCCTCAAGGTGAGAAGGGTTTGCAGCCATACTTACGTGAATTACTTTTCCATCAAAACTTCTATTGGAACTTGCTCCTAAATGATATTTTACATCCCCCGAACCTTGATCACTTAATGCATTTTCTCCACCATGAATAAATTCACTAAAAATTTGGACTTGTGGTTTTTTTATAATGTTAGCTAAAATATTTAATCTTCCTCGATGAGCACAAGCAAAAGAAAAATCTTTAATTCCATGATCGGAAGATCTTTTTAAAATTTGTTCTAGAGCAGGAATAGCCGATTCTGATCCATCCAAACCAAATCGCTTACTTCCCCTATACTTTGTATCTAGAAATTTTTCAAAAATTTCTGCACTTATCAATCTTTCTAAAATTGTTTGTTTACCTTTCGTGGTTAAATTCATTTCCTTACGGTTTTCTATTCTATCTTTTAACCAGAGGTATTCTTCTGAACTTTGAATATGCTTATACTCTGAAGCAAATGTTCCCGAATAAATATTTTTTAATTTTTCTACAATTTCTCTGATGCTTGCAAATTCATAACCTAAATAACCTGATAGAAATATTTTTCTATCCATATCTTTTTCTTCGAAGCCGTAGTAGCTGGGATTAAGTCCTTCTGGACTTTTCGAATTATAAAGATTTAAAGGGTCTAGATTTGCCTGTAAATGACCTATTTCTCTATAGGCCCTGATTATCATGACGGCTTTTAGTGAATCTGAAATAGCTTGATTGGCATCAATTTGTTTATAATCATTTTTTGAAGCTTTAGCCCAATCTAATTTTTCATAGTCCTCTATAATTTTTAGTTCGTGTGGATCTAGAGATTTAAAGAAGTCAATCCAACTTTTATCAATAGAATTTTGATCAGATTTATAACTTTTATAAATCTCAACAATTTGAGATGCGTTATTGGTTGTTAAAAAAGAGTTATAAGATCTCATTTTATAATTAAAAAAATGGATAAATCACCATTCTTTAATTTTAATATAGGCAATTATTTTATTTAGTCTATTTAATATGAATTATTAATTATTCAATTTGAATAAACTATTAATTTAAAATTTTATTAACAGCAGAAACTAGGCCTTGGACTGACTTAACTGAAGTTTTTAACATTTTCTTTTCGGTTGTACTAAGAGGAACTTCAATAATTTCTTCAACACCTTTTGATCCAATTATTACTGGTACGCCCATGTACATATTCTTTAGGCCATACTGTCCATTTAAATAGGCGGCACAAGGTAGGAGTTTTTTTTGATCTAAAAGATAAGCTTCTGCCATTTGTATCGCTGAGCTAGCAGGAGCATAAAATGCAGATCCTCTTTGAAGTAATTTAACAATTTCCCCTCCGCCCATTCTTGTACGATCAAGAATTTTATTAATCTTCGTCATTGGAATTTTCTTTTTTTTGATAAAATCCAAAAGTGGTATACTCCCAATTGTAGTGTGGTTAACCATTGGGACCATATCATCCCCATGACCGCCCAAAACAAATGTTTGAATATCATTAATTGACACATTGAGCTCTTCAGATAGAAAAAATTTTAATCTTGATGAATCTAGAACTCCTGCCATTCCAACACATTTTGTGACGGGTAGCTTGGAATATTTTTGTAATACGAAGACCATTGCGTCTAATGGGTTTGTGATACAAATTACAAAAGCCTTTGGACAATATTTTTTAATATCTAAACCAATTTTTTTTATAATTTTTCCATTAGTTTCTAATAAATCATCTCTGCTCATTCCCGGCTGTCTAGGTAAACCTGCGGTAATTATCACAACATCTGAATTTTTCATTTGAGCAAAATCATTAGTTCCTTCAACTTTACATGGAAATCCTTCGACTGCGGAAGACTGACTTAGATCTAATGCTTTACCTTGAGGCATGCCCTTCATTACATCAATTAATACAACATCGCCTAATTTTTTAATAAGAGATAGATGAGCGAGCGTGCCTCCAATATTACCAGCTCCAATTAAAGTTATTTTTTTTTTCATTATGTTCTAGAGACTCCTAGTTTTATTTCAGCTATAGATTTAGCAGGATTTAGTCCTTTTGGACAGGATTTTGTACAATTCATAATTGAATGGCACCTATAGAGTTTAAAATTATCATCCAAATCTTCTAATCTTTTATTTTTGTCCTTATCTCTACTATCGCTAATCCAGCGATTTGCTTGAAGAAGGACTGCCGGTCCAAGATACTTATCTCCATTCCACCAATAACTAGGGCATGAAGTTGAGCATGAAAAACAAAGAATACACTCCCACTTTCCATCTAATTTTTCTCTTTCTTCAGGACTCTGAAGCCTTTCCTTTTTTGGATCGAGCACTTCATTTTTATCATTTTTTAACCATGGCTTAATAGATTTGTACTGTTCAAAAGCATGTGTGAGTTCAGGAACTAAATCTTTTATAATTGGCATATGAGGGAGAGGATAAATATTCACCTCATCTTGACATTCCTCAAGTGGTTTTTGACATGCTAATGTATTGACTCCATCAATATTCATTGAACATGACCCACAAACGCCTTCTCTACATGATTTTCTAAAAGCCAATGAGGGATCAACTTCACTTTTAATTCTATTAAGAATATCTAAAACCATAGTGTCTGATTTAGGATAATTAATTTCAAAAGTATCTATTTTTGGATTTTCATCAGCATTACCCGACCAGCGATAAACCTTAAAAGTCTTTACTTGATTATTAGCTTCTGCTTCATTTAACCCATCAACATTTGAATATTTTTTTCCTTCTGTTGGAACTGAATTTTTAGGTAACCTTAATTGGACCATTAGTAAATCCTGACCTCAGGAGCAATGACTTTTGCTTTATTGCTGATGGTTGTCATTCTGACTGGTCTTTTTGTAACCTCAAATTTATCTTCATTCATCCAAACAATTGAGTGGTTCATCCAATTTTCATCATCTCTATCTGGAAAATCTTCTCTTGCGTGAGCTCCTCTACTTTCAGTTCTATTAATAGCAGATGCTCCTACGCTTCTTGAAATCTGCATTAGGTTATGTAACTCTAATGCTTCAACTATATCCGTATTAAACACACTGGATTTATCCTTAACTTCGATATGAGCTAAGTCTGATGACAATCTTGCAAGTTCTTCATTGCCAAGAGCTAAAGTCTCTTCATCTCTATAAACACCAAATCTTGACTGAACTGTTTTTTGCATTTTATCTCTTAATTGACCAACAGAGATATCTCCCTTGTTATGCAAGATACCGTCAAAACGACTAATAATTTCATCTGTCTGTGACTGACTTGGTTTCTTATTATATTTTTCTTTTTCCAAAACCTCTGACGCTCTTATTGCTGCCCCCTTACCAAAAACTAATAATTCCGCTAGCGCATTTGTTCCTAATCTATTCGCCCCATGAACAGAAGCACAAGCTCCTTCACCAATAGCCATTAGACCCTGACATACCTCTTCTGTATTGCTGCTAGTTGGGATTAATACTTCAGATCTAAAATTTGTTGGAATTCCCCCCATACAAAAATGAACCGTAGGAATTACAGGTATAGGTTCCTTATTGATGTCCACACCGCAAAATGTTTTGGCAGATTCAGAAATACCTGGCAGTCTTTTTGCTAGTAACGCTGGGTCAAGATGGTCAAGATGAAGGTCAATATAATCTTTCTTTGGACCGCATCCTCTTCCTTCTTTTATTTCGATGCTTATGAATCGCGATATGACGTCTCTTGCAGCAAGATCTTTTGCGTGGGGAGCGTAATCAAGCATAAACCTTTTACCTTCCGAATTTTTTAAATATCCGCCTTCTCCTCGAGCGGCTTCTGAAATTAAAACACCAACTCCGTATATACCAGTTGGGTGAAATTGAATAAATTCCATATCAGACAATGGCAAACCTGCCCTTAAAGACATACCAGCTCCATCGCCTGTACAGATATGAGCACTGGTTGAGGATTGAAATATTTTACCATATCCGCCCGTTGCTAAAATTGTAATTTTAGCAAGAAACCTATGCATACTTCCATCCTGAATATTAATTGCAAAAAACCCACATATCTCTCCTTGATCATCTTTTATTAAATCCAAGGCAAAATACTCATTGTAAAATTGCACATCATGTTTTAGGCATTGCTGGTAAAGGGTGTGAAGCATTGCATGTCCTGTTCTATCAGCTGCAGCACAAGCCCTATGAGCTGGCTCACCTTTTCCATATTCGGTTGAATGACCTCCAAAAGGTCTTTGATAAATTTTACCTTCTTTATTTCTAGAAAAAGGCATTCCTAGATGCTCTAATTCAATGACAGCTTCAGGTGCATTAGAGCATAAATATTCAATACTATCTTGATCTCCTAACCAGTCAGAACCTTTGACAGTGTCATACATATGCCATTTCCAGTCATCTTTACCCATATTACCTAAAGCAGCACCGACACCACCTTGAGCAGCCACTGTATGACTTCTAGTTGGATAGACTTTACTAATGCATGCTGTTTTAAGTCCTTTTTCAGCACAGCCAAGAGAGGCTCTTAAACCCGAACCGCCCGCTCCTAATACTGCAACATCTAAAATATGGTCTTGTATTTCGTAACTCATGCGCTCACTCCTATAATAGGTAATACCAAAATTGTTAAAATAATTAAAACTAAATAAGTAGAGATTTGAAATAATTTTTTTAATCTTTTTTTAAAATAATCATCATAAATAGACCATAACTCTAATCTGGCATGCAAGAGTGCATTAAAAAAAAATCCTAATAAAAGAAATTTTGCTAAAGGGCTACTTAGATTATTTTGAACTTCCGTTTGATTCAGCTGAAAATTATTTAAAAAAAATATTACAAAAGCTGAAGTCAAAAAAATTAAAGCTAATGAACTTAATCTATGAAGGTTCCATTTTGTTGAAGGTTTCATTAAAAGATAACTACTCCCACTAAACAAGTGAGAAAGAAATTTAAAGATAAAATCATATAAGAAATTTTATATACTATTTTTAGATCCATCGTTTTTACTTGGCTCCATAATAAATGTTTTAGTTCATTAAGGATGAAGTGATTTACGCACACAATCCAAATTAAGATCAAAATTTTAGCAATAAATGAATTTAAAATAAGGCTAATGGAATTAAAAAAATTTTCTTGAAAGTAAAAACTACTAATCCATAAAGCTATAAGTACTAAAGATGCAAAAAAAATTATAGCAGATATTCTATGAGTGATGGAAAATACCATCGTAAGCAGAGGTTTATGAATTTGTAGATGGGGCGACAAAGGCCTAATGTTGTTATTCATTTCCAATTAATATATCGATCTATTCTTTTATAGTAAAAACCTATCTATTAATGAATATATGCATGATTGTTATAAATACCTATAATGTGACTAACCTGTTTATAAATATGTCTATTATTTCATTTATTTAGTTAAACTTGGTTCTTTTAATTGATAAATTAATTTCTTAGATCGCAAACTTGAGTACCGTGGTGTTAAAACCTTAATAATAAGTGCAACCTTAATATTAAGTACTTAGGGGTGCCTATCTCACCCCGCATGAGGCACTTGCTTTACGCAAGTAAAAGTAGGCACCACGATCTAAATTTTATGTATTGATGATGTTCTATCTCATATAGTATGAGATACCATTCATGAAAATTCTAAAGTCCATATCATCTTTTTTTGATCTACTTAATAAAATTACTGGAAGTATTTGTGCTTTTTTTGCAGCCTCTATGGTTGTTGTTGTCTTGACAGTTGTAATACTTAGATATGGGTTTTCGATTAGCTTTATATGGATGCAAGAAGCTTATGTTTGGCTTCATGCTTATATTTTTATGATGGGGAGTGGTTATACTTATCTCAGTAATGAGCATGTACGAATAGATGTTATTTATCGTGGTGCATCTATCAAATATAAATCAATTGTCGATATCCTAGGAAATCTTTTTCTTCTTTTACCTTTTATTTATATTATATGGAAATTTAGTTTTCCTTTTGTTGCAAGATCATGGTCAATGAATGAAATATCACGTGAAGTAGGAGGGCTACCAGCATTATATATTTTAAAAAGCGCTATCTTAGTTTTTTGTATCATGCTCTTTCTTCAAGCAATTTCAAATATCATTAAGAGTATTATTAATCTCACATCTATAGATAAACCATGACACCTGAAATTCTTTCAATCATTATGTTTTTTACTACACTAACATTATTGTTATTTGGATTTCCTGTTGCCTTCACACTTGCTGGATCTGCTTTATTTTTTGGATTCTTAGGAGATTACCTCGATATTTTTAATTTTAGAATGTTAGGTTTTTTTCCTCAAAGAATTTTTGGAGTTATGATCAATGAACCTCTTGTAGCAGTACCATTATTTATTTTTATGGGAATCATGCTTGAAAAAACAAAAATCGCAGCAGGATTACTCCAGTCTATTGGAGAGTTATTCGGAACAACTAAAGGTGGCTTAGGAATTGGTGTTGTTATAGTTGGAATGCTTCTCGCCGCATCTACTGGAATAGTGGGTGCCACAGTTGTTACAATGGGGATGCTATCTTTACCCACAATGTTAAAGGCGGGATATGACCAAAAAATTGCTACAGGCACTATTTGTGCTGCAGGAACCTTAGGTCAGATTATTCCCCCGTCTATTGTTTTGGTTCTACTGGCTGATATTCTTCAAGGGGCAAATGAGGAAGCAGCTTTAATTGCCGGTGATTTAGCGCCCAATCCTATTACTGCTATTGATCTTTTTGCAGGAGCAATGTTGCCAGGATTAATGCTCGTTGTGATGTTTATAATATTTATATATTTTTATGCAAAAATATATCCCGACTCTTGCCCTCCTATAAAAACAACTAGAACTAGATCAGAAATATACTTCGAAGCTTTTAAAAATGTCCTTCCTCCCTTAATTTTAATTTTATTAGTACTAGGTTCAATTTTATTAGGCGTCGCTACGCCAACTGAGTCTGCTTCAGTTGGGGCAGCTGGAGCTGCAATTTTAGCTTTTACTAAAGGGGAGCTGACATTTAAAAACCTAAAAGATGTTTCTTTCAATACTGTAAAATTAAGTTCATTTGTTTTTGTAATTTTAATTGGAGCCTCTATGTTTTCTTTAGTCTTTAGAGGATTTAAAGGAGATGAATTAATAGAACATGTTTTAACAACCCTTCCTGGCGGACAAGTTGGTGCATTAATTATTGTCATGCTAGCTATTTTTTTTCTTGGTTTTTTTCTAGATTATATTGAAATCATTTTCGTAATTGTTCCTTTAGTTGGGCCAGTTCTTATTGCGAATGGGGCTGATCCCTTGTGGCTCGGTATTATGATTTCTCTAAATTTACAAACTAGTTTTTTAACTCCTCCCTTTGGATTTTCTTTATTCTTTCTTAGAGGAGTAGCACCTCCTGAGATTCAAACAAAAAATATCTATCGGGGAGTTCTGCCTTATATCGGTATTCAAGTTCTTGCGCTAATAATTGTTGGTTTTATTCCAGAGATAGCAACTTGGTTGCCTAGATCAATTTTTTAAAAGGCCCTCATTAATATAACTGAGGGCCTTTTGTAATTTATGAATTTAAGCTGTAGGAAATTTGAAAGGAAGATTTCTTATTCTTAAATATTCTTTTTCAGAAACTCCCGTCCATCTAATTACCGTTGATCTAAACTTAGCAAGATGTGAAAATAATGCTTGGGATTGTGAGTCTACGGCTGCATATTCAGTTAAAACTTCTGCCGCTGCTTCTCCAATCTTATTCATTACGTCATCTGGAACTTGTCTCATTTGAACTCCATGCTCATTAATTAATTTCTGATAAGCACCATCATTAGCAGCCTGGAATCTTGAAAGAACTTCCATATTAGTTGCTTTTGAAGCTTGAGTCATAAGGCTACGGGTATCATCATCGAGAGATTCCCATTCTTTAAGATCGATAGCACAATCTAGAATTGTTGCTGGCTCATGCCAACCTGGATTGTAGTAATATTTTGCAGCTTGATGAAGACCTTTGCCTAAATCTGCAGCTGGTCCAATCCATTCAGTACCGTCAATTGCACCAGAAGCAAGAGCAGGAAGAACGTCACCACCAGCTAATAAAATAACTGAAGCTCCTAATTTTTCCAAAACTTTACCACCAATACCTGGCATTCTAAATTTTAAACCTTGGAAGTCATCGATACTTTTAATTTCTTTATTGTACCATCCGCCCATTTGGTTTCCTGTATTACCTAATGGCAGAAATTTAACTCCTAGCTCATTATAAACTACATCAGAAGCTTCGATGCCGCCGCCATAATAACACCAAGCATTTTGCTCTTGAGCAGTTAAACCAAAAGGCATAGCAGCAACTAATGAAATAGCATTACTAATGTTCGTCCAATAATAAGGCGCACCGTAAGACATTTGAGCGGCACCAGATCTTACAGCATCTAATGACTCTAATCCTGGAACTAATTCTCCAGCAAAATAAACTTTAATTTTTACTTTACTAGATTGTGAATTAACAAAAGCTGCAAATTGAGAAAGAGCATCACCTAATATGCCCGTCTTACCAAAAGCTGAACAGGCTATCCATTCTTTGTGGCCTTCTGATATTGCAGG